>VEPB01000381.1 GCA_012026715.1 Methylococcaceae bacterium
CTTCATCTCCCTGTTCAAGCGGCATAGCGGAGACGGCCTGGACGAACAGAGCCGCCACTACCTCGATACGATCTCCGGGGCCGCCAAGCGCATGGCGGGGCTGATCGACGACCTGCTGTCCTTTTCCAGAATGGGACGGCGTGAATTGGCTCAGTCACGGGTCGACCTCAATGAACTGGTCCAGGACGTGGTCCGCGAACTGGAACCGGAGCAGCAAGCCAGGACGGTCCACTGGGCCATCGCCCAGCTGCCGGCCGTGACAGCCGACCGGGCCATGCTGCGGGTCGTGTTGGTCAACTTGCTCTCCAACGCATTGAAATTCACCCAACCGCGGCCGGCGGCGGAGATCGCCATCGGTACCCGAGCCGATTCCGACACCGAAATCGTGTTCTTTGTCCGCGACAACGGGGTGGGGTTCGACATGCGATACGTCGACAAGTTGTTCGGCGTGTTTCAGCGCCTCCATGGCTCAACCGAATTCGAAGGGACCGGGATCGGACTCGCCACCGTACGCCGGATCATCAGCCGCATGGGGGGACGCACCTGGGCCGAGGCCAAGGTCGAGGAGGGCGCGACCATCTACTTTTCACTGCCGCAAGCCACCATCCTGGAGTCCGTCGGAGGGACGCCATGAGGCGGACTGGCCTGGTTGTGGCGATCTTCCTCGTGTTGGCTGGTCTGCCCCGCTGGAGCGACGAACCACCGCCCTCGGGGCCCCAGGTTGCCGACCTTCCGCCGGATGCAGCGGCGGCGGTTTATCGTCTGGCGGTTCATCCGCTGTACAACCCAGCAAAACTGATCGAGGCCTACCAGCCTCTAGTCGATTACCTCAACCAGCGGCTGCCCCGTATCCGACTGATGCTGGAAGCCTCACGGGACTACGGCAATTTCGAAGAGAAATATGCGAACCGCCGGCCGGAATTCCTGTTGCCCAACCCCTGGCAAACCCTGCAGGCCATGAAGTCCGGCTATCGGGTCATCGCCATGGCGGGGGACCCCACGGATTTCAAGGGAATTTTCGTGGTTCGCACAGACAGTGACCTGGTGCGTCCGGTTGACCTCAAGGGCAAGGCGGTCAGCTATCCGTCCCCTACGGCGCTGGCCGCCTGCATCATGCCGCAATTTTTCTTGCACCAGCACGGCGTTGACGTGATAGCGGATCTGGACAACCGCTATGTGGGCTCGCAGGAATCATCCATCATGAATGCCTATCTGGGTCTGACCGCGGCCGGCGCGACCTGGCCACCACCCTGGCGCGCCTTCCGCAGGGACCATCCTACAGAAGCGGCCTCGCTGAAAGTGATCTGGGAAACCGAATCGCTGGTCAACAATTCGGTCATGGCGCGCGATGACGTGCCGCAATCTGTGGTTATGGAACTAGCCGGCCTGCTGGTATCCCTGGAGACTGGCACGGAAGGCCAGGCCATTCTGGCCGGAATGGAAACCGCCCGTTTCCTGCCGGCCACTGATGTCGACTACGAGCCGGTGCGCCGCTACATTTCCCGATTCGAAGCGGAAGTCAGGCCGGTCCGGCCACCATGAAAGCGTTCACACTGCCCCGAATCTCCACCGCCAGCCTGCGCAGCCGACTGGTCCTCAGCGTCGCGGCGGTCCACGCCGTCATGATGGCCTTGTTCATCGGCGACCTCACCTTGCGCCAGCGCGATCTGCTGCTACAGCGCCAGATCGACGAAGCCACCACACTCTCTCACACCCTCGCAACCTCCAGCGCCGGCTGGATTGCCGCGACCGACCTGGCCGGCCTCCAGGAGTTGGTGGATGCGCAGCGGCGTTATCCGGAACTGTCGTTCGCCCTGCTGACTGACCTCGACGGCCGCGTCCTGGCCGATACCGAGCGCACCCGAGTCGGCCGCCATCTGCTCGACCTGCCCCGGCATGCCGTCCCGACGCGAATCAGCGTAACCCCACAACTGGTGGACATCGCCGTGCCCGCCTCGGTGGGTGACCGCCAGGTCGGCTGGGCGCGGGTCGGCGTCGGCCAGGCGGCGGCAGGCGAGAAGCTGACCCGTTTGATCCACGCCGGTTTCGGCTATGCGCTGGCAGCCATCGTCGTCGGCTCACTGTTCGCCTGGTGGATGGGACGGCGAATCACCCTCCGGCTGTATGCCGTGCAGCAGACCATCGACCGGGTCCGTTCCGGCGATCGGGGCGCCCGGTCGAACCTGCGGGGAACCGACGAAGCGGCGGTCATCGCAAGGGAATTCAACGCCATGCTGGATGCATTGGCGGAGCACGAGCAGGAACGCCATTTCGGCGAACAGCGCTACCGCTCGTTGATCCGCAAGGTGCACACCGCCATCGTGGTGCACGACAGCCAGGGCCGCGCGGTCAACGGCAACCCGTTTGCCTTGCAACTGCTCGGACTGTCCGAGGACCAGCTGCTTGGCAAGTCCCTGACGGACCCCCATTGGTCCTTTCTCCGGGAAGACGGCAGCATCCTGCCGATCTCGGAATATCCGGCGGCGCAGGTGCTTGCTAGCAACGAGCCGATCCGCGGGCTGGTGGTCGGCATCGACTGCCCGGAACGGGCGGCGATCACCTGGGTCCTGGGGAACGCCGAACCGGAGTTCGACGATGCCGGCAAGCTTGCGCAGGTCATCGTGTCCTTCGTCGACATTTCCGAGCGCCGCCGCAACGAACAGGCGCTGCACCGGCTCAATCGTGAGCTGAGGGCCCTCAGCGACTGCAACGAGGCCATGATGAGGGCGGTGGACGAAAGGATGCTGCTCAACAACATCTGCCACACCATCTGCGACCAAGCCGGTTACCGCATGGCCTGGGTCGGCTATCCGAGCGACGATGAGGCGAAGACCATACGGGCGGTGGCTTGGGCCGGCTACGAAGCGGGCTATCTGGCGCAGGCAAAGCTCAGCTGGGCCGATAGCGAACTCGGCAGAGGACCTTCCGGCACCGCCGTCCGCACCGGCTGCCCGGTCTGCATCCAGGATTTCGCAGCCGATCCGGCCGCCTGGCCTTGGCGGGAAAACGCTTTGCAGCGGGGTTTCCGGTCCAGCATCGCGCTGCCGTTGAAAGACGAATCCGGCGCCGTCTTTGGCATCCTCAACATCTACGCCGACCAGCCTTATGCCTTTGATTCCGAGGAGGTCCGGTTGCTGGAAGAACTGGCAGGCGATCTCGCCTTCGGCATCGTCGCGCTGCGGGAACGGCTGGAGCGCAAACGCGCGGAAGAAGCGCTCCGGATCAGCGAGCAGAAACTCATCGAGGCTTCGCGCATCGCCCATGTCGGCTATTGGGAGCGGGACTTCGTTACGGATCGCATCGCGCTTTCACCCGAAGCGTGCCGCATCTTCGGACTATCCGAGACCTTTGGCTCATCGCATCTGGCCGAGTGGCAGCAACTGTGGCTGGCGCTGATTCATCCGGACGATCGGGCCACAATCGCGGATACGGCGGCCCGCGCGCTGACCGGCGAAGCCGGCTACGATCTCGAATACCGGATCGTACGCCCCGATGGAGTGGAACGCATCGCCCACAGCAATGCAAACGTCACCCGCGACGAGACGGGGCGGCCGCTCCGCATGTTCGCCACCATCATCGACATCACCGAACGCAAGCAGGCGGAACAAGAACGCCTGTCCCATCTTTGGTTCCTCGAAGGCATGGACCGGGTTAACCGCGCCATCCAGTCCTCCGGTCTCTTGGACCGGATGCTGGCGGATGTCCTCGAGAATACCCTGGCGATCTTCCAGTGCGACCGGGTTTATCTGATCCATCCCTGCGATTTGGACACGGCGGTCTGGACGGTCTACATGGAAAAAACCCGGCCGGAACATCCCGGCGCTTACGCCGCCGGCACGGTAGGTCCCGTCGACGACGCGACCCGGATGCTCCGCAAGCAGTTGCTCGAGGTTGAGGGGGCGCTGCCGTTTGGCGACCACACGTCCCGTCCGTTACCCCCGGAGATGGCGGAACGGTTCGGTATCCAGTCGATGCTGGCGATGATGCTGCGCCCCAAACTTGGCAAGCCCTGGCAGCTGGGGTTGCAGCAATGCACCGAACAGCGCCTGTGGAATCCGGACGAAATCCGGCTGTTCGAGGAAATCGGCCGGCGCCTGACCGATGGCTTGACCAGTTTGATCAGCCACCGCGACCTGCTGGAGAGCGAGGCGGAGTACCGCCGGATCGTCAACACCGCCACCGAGGGAATCTGGACCCTTGGACCCGACTCGCTGACCACCTTCGTGAATCGTCCCATGGCTGCCATGCTGGGTTACGAGGAAACGGAGATCATTGGCCACCCGGTGACCGACTTCCTGCTCCCCGAGGATGTGCCGGATCACCTGCTGAAGCTGGACAACCGGGGCCACGGCGTCTCGGAGCATTACGAGCGGCGCTTCCGCCGCAAGGACGGCGGCACCGTCTGGACCCTGGCCTCGACCGCTTCCATTTTCGACGATGAGCACCGCTTCAAGGGTAACCTCGCCATGTTTACCGACATCACCGAACGGAAACGCATCGATGAGGAAATTCGCCGCCTCAACCAGGAATTGGAGCGGCGGGTGATGGAGCGCACCGTCGAACTGGAGGCCGCCAATCAGGAGCTGGAAGCCTTCGCCTACTCCGTCTCCCACGATCTGCGGGCTCCGTTGCGCCACATCGATGGTTTCCTGGGATTGCTCAAGAAGCGCATCGCGCCATCCCTGGACGACGAGAGCCGCCGTTATATCGCCACCGTCTCGGCCGCAGCCCTGCGTATGGCGGCGCTGATCGACGACCTGTTGTCGTTCTCCCGCATGGGCAGGGTCGAACTGGCCAGGGCCCCCGTCGACCTCAATGCCTTGGTACAAGACGTGCTCCGGGAATTGGAGCCCGACACCCAAGGTCGCGCCATCGCATGGCACCTCGCTCAACTGCCGGAAGTCATCGGCGACCGCGCCATGCTGCGCATCGTCCTGGTCAACCTGATCGCCAATGCGGTGAAGTTCTCCCAACCCCGGCAGCTGGCGGAAATCGAGGTGGGCACCGTGCCGGCCCAGGACGAAGTCATCGTCTTCGTCCGGGACAACGGCGTCGGTTTCGACATGCAATACGTGGGCAAGCTGTTCGGCGTGTTCCAGCGCCTGCATGGGGTGGACGAATTCGAAGGAACCGGCATCGGACTGGCCAATGTGCGCCGCATCATCCACCGGCACGGCGGCCGGACCTGGGCGGAAGGCAGGCTGGATGGCGGTGCGAC
>VEPB01000095.1 GCA_012026715.1 Methylococcaceae bacterium
ATTGAGCCAGGACGGCAACCTTCCCCAGCGGTGCATGAAGCGCAGCCGTTTGCGGGCCGAGTAATGCAGCAGCAACAGCAGCATGACGCCGCCGGCGATGCCGAGGTAATAGCCCACGCCTTGGTCCGGAGCGATCAGTTCCTCGTCGCGGTTCCACCAGCCATAGCCGATGAGGGCAGCAACCAGCGCGAAGAACGCGGTAAAGCGCGGCGTGAACACCGACGGCCGATGGTGCGGTACGGATGGAGCCGAGGTTCGTCGCATAGAGCCCCCTTAACCCACCGAAATCCGGCAAGCACCGGAATCCAGCGTTTCCGTCCGGATCGGCGTGCCCAGGAAGCGCCGAATCACCTCGGCATTGGTCAGACTGTGCCGGGTCACCGCCGAGGCGGTGAAACTGCCGGTACCGGCCAGCGCCAAGGGCAACAGCAGCTGATCGGCCAAATAGGGGCCGACCGCGGCGCCGCTCGCCAAATACTGCCGGACCTGATCCACGGCGTGCGCGGCGACGGCCTCCGCCGTCACGCCCTTCTCGCCGAAGCCGGTGAAGAGCTCGGTGACCGCCTCCTGCTCCAGGGTGATCAGCAGGGCGTTGCCCGGTCCCTGGTCGTTGGAGAGGCCGCGCAACAACAGCTGGGGCTCGTCCCAGCCCAGCCGCTTGCGAACGACATCCAGCTCGCGCCGGGCAACGGCGATGGGCAGCGCCGCACAGAAACTCTCGGCATAGGCATTGAGGCGGGTGCCGGGCTGATCCAGCGTCAGCGGAGCCAGCGTCGCGGGGGTGATGCTCGCGGTGAACTCGCCGCCTCCCGCCGGGTAGAAGCCGAACCGCTGCAATTCCAGCGAGACGACCGCCCCCATGCGCCGCAGCAGTGGCAGGAAGGCCCGTTCCAGAAAATGATACGGAGGCGCCAGGGGATTGTGGGTACCGCCCTGCAACCGGATCCGGCTTGGCTCATCGGCCCGCAGCAAGGCCGGCAGCACGGTCTGGAACACCAGAGTGCAACTGCCGGCGGTGCCGATGGCAAAGCGGTAATCGCCGCCACGAATAGGACCGGGCACGAAACTCAGCCGGGTCGATCCAAGCCGGCCTCCCTCCAACTCCGCCCCGCAGATCTCCGCCGCCGCCTGCACCGCGGTGAGGTGCTGCCGCATCAAGCCCGGGACCTTGCGCCGAGCGCGGATGTTGGCGATGCGGATGGGCGTGCCGGTGCACATGGACAGCGACAGGGCGGTCCGCAGGATCTGCCCGCCCCCCTCGCCTTCCGAACCGTCCAATTCCAGAAACGTGGTCATGGGTCGTCTCGGATCGATCCATCAACCGCTTGCTTGTTGATCATCGCCAAACCTCCGCTCACAGAAGGAAGCAGCGCTAAGGCACGCACATTGGTCTATGGTAGCTCTTCCCCAAATCGGGGGATTGGCGCAGTCGCTCGAACCCCCCGTGAGGCAACGCGTGACCCATTTGCTGTTCTCTTGGAGGCGGGGAATTTGACCGAAGGCAAACGATCCACGGTGTTGTCTGGATCGTGCCCTGACTCAGTCCGCTGCCCGGCGCAGCGTCACCGTGCGGCTCTCCAGTTCGTCCATGGTTGCGTGCCCGATGACGTTGCCGTGGGAACGGGACACCACTTGGATGCAAACCTACCCTTGTTCCGGAGTCTCACAAGGCGGAAATTGTTGCTATTCGGATAATTGCTATGCTTTAGGACGCAGCAAATCCCGAAGAGGATGACTGATCGTCGCGACACAGGGTTCGTTGCGACTTTCGTTGATTCAGTTGTAGCCACAACGATTTGTTGGTCCAGCCGCTAACCCTTTCCTTGCTTCTGGTCTGTCCCAATGGCCGTGTTCGAATTACGCAAGTTTGTGGCGCCGGAATTCATTTTCGGCGTGGGAGCTCGCCATCGCGCCGGTCTCTGCGCACGTAATCTGAACGCCAAGCGAGTGCTCATCGTAACCGATGAGGGGGTCGTGGCGGCGGGGTGGCTGAGCGAATTACTGGACGATCTCGCTGCAGAGGCCATCGACACCCGGGTGTTCCGCGAGGTGACGCCCAATCCGAGAGACCATGAGGTCATGGCCGGCGTGGAGGTTTACCGCAGTACCGGCTGCGATGTCATCATCGCGCTCGGCGGCGGCAGCGTCATCGATTGCGCCAAAGGCATCGTCGTGGTCGCGGCCAATGGCGGCCATATCCTGGATTTCGAGGGCGTCGACACCATTCCGCTGCCCGGCCCGCCGCTGATCTGCATACCCACCACGGCCGGCACCGCCGCCGACATTTCGCAATTCGCCATCATCAGTGACGTCGCCCGACGGACCAAGATCGCCATCATCAGCAAGACCGTGGTCCCCGATATGGCGCTGGTGGACCCGGCAACCACGCTGTCCATGCCGCCTTACCTGACGGCCTGCACCGGACTGGATGCGCTCACCCACGCCATCGAGGC
>VEPB01000558.1 GCA_012026715.1 Methylococcaceae bacterium
CCCCAATCTTGGTCAGCGCTGCCGTCAACGTCGTCTTGCCGTGGTCCACGTGACCGATCGTGCCTACGTTCACATGCGGCTTGGTTCGGGTGAATTTCTCTTTTGACACGGATGTACCCTCGGTTTTCGTGCTGCAGCGTGTTTATAAAGTCTGTTAATTCCGGATAACCGCTTCGGAGACGCTGGTCGGCGCTTCCACGTATTTTTCGAATTCCATCGAGTAGGTCGCCCTTCCCTGCGTTGCCGACCTCAGGTCGGTGGCGTAGCCAAACATCTCCTTCAATGGCACTTCGCAGCGGATGATGCGGCCGGCGGGCACGTTTTCCAGTGCCTGGATCACGCCGCGGCGGCGGTTGATATCGCCGACCACATCGCCCATGTAATCTTCCGGCGTCACCACTTCCACCTTCATGATGGGCTCCAGCAGCACCGGCTTAGCCTTGCGAACGCCATCCTTGAACGCGATCGAGCCGGCTATCTTAAACGCCATTTCGCTGGAGTCAACCTCATGATACGAACCATCGAACAAGGTGACCTTCACGTCGACGATGGGATAGCCCCCCAGGACGCCATTTTGCAGCGCTTCCTGGATGCCCTTGTCCACCGCCGGAATATATTCCCGAGGGACGACGCCACCCGCGATGCCGTTGACAAATTCGTAGCCGGTACCTGGCTGTTTCGGCTCGACCTTGAGCCAGACATGGCCATATTGGCCCTTGCCGCCGGTCTGTCGTACGTATTTCCCTTCCTGCTCCACCGTCTGGCGGATGGTCTCCCGATAGGCCACCTGGGGCGCGCCCACGTTGGCCGCGACGCCGAATTCGCGTTTCATGCGATCAACGATGACTTCCAGGTGCAACTCGCCCATGCCGCTGATGATGGTCTGCCCCGACTCCTCGTCGGTGCGGACTCGGAAGGACGGATCCTCCTGGGCCAGGCGGTTCAGCGCGATCCCCATCTTCTCCTGGTCGGCCTTGGTCTTCGGCTCCACCGCAACCGAAATCACGGGATCCGGAAAATCCATCCGTTCCAGGGTAATGATCTGCTTCTCGTCGCACAGGGTGTCACCGGTGGTGACATCTTTCAGACCGATCGCTGCGGCAATGTCCCCGGCGCGCACTTCCTTGATCTCTTCCCGATTGTTGGCGTGCATCTGTACCAGTCGGCCAATGCGTTCCCGCTTGCGCTTGATCGGGTTATAAACGCTGTCGCCAGACGACAGCACGCCGGAATAGACCCGCACGAAAGTCAGTGCGCCCACGAAAGGATCGGCCGCAATCTTGAATGCCAACGCCGAAAACGGCTCCTCATCGCTGGCGTGACGCTCGCCGTGCTCGTCGTTTTCCAGCACTCCGTTGATGGCCCGGATGTCGATCGGCGACGGCAGATAATCCACCACGGCATCCAACATCGCCTGAACGCCCTTATTCTTGAAGGCTGATCCACATAACACCGGGACGATTTCCCCAGCTACGGTGCGCTTCCGCAACGCCGTCTTTATTTCGGCCTCGGTCAGCGGCGTACCGTTCAGATACTTTTCGGTCAGCGATTCGTCGGCTTCGGCCGCAGCCTCGATCAGCTTTTCCCGCCAATCCCCGCACCCCTTGCTCATCTCCGCGGGAATTTCCCGTTCTTCGAAGCGCGTCCCCTGGGTTGCGTCGTCCCAGTAAATGGCCTTCATCTAGACCAGATCGACCACGCCCAGAAAGTGCTCTTCGGCGCCGATCGGCAACTGGATGGGGACCGGCACGCCCCCCAGACGGCTCTCAATCTGGCCAACGACTCGAAGGAAGTCAGCGCCGGCACGGTCCATCTTGTTGACAAACGCAAGCCGCGGGACATGATATTTGTTGGCCTGGCGCCAAACCGTTTCGGACTGGGGTTCGACCCCGCCCACGGCGCAAAAGACCGCGCAAGCACCGTCCAATACCCGAAGGGAGCGCTCGACTTCGATCGTGAAGTCGACATGGCCAGGCGTGTCGATGATATTGATTCGATGCTGCGGCCTGCCGCCATCCATGCCCTTCCAGAAGCAGGTGGTCGCGGCCGACGTAATGGTGATACCCCGCTCTTGCTCCTGTTCCATCCAATCCATGGTGGCGGTTCCGTCATGGACCTCGCCTAACTTATGCGAAACCCCGGTGTAGAACAGCACGCGTTCGGTCGTCGTGGTCTTACCCGCATCGATGTGAGCCATGATACCGATATTACGGTACAGCTCGATGGGTGTCGTACGTGCCACGATTGAACGCTCGCGAGCATTGTTAAAGAGCGAAACGCGCCGGTCCTTACCAGCGGTAGTGCGAGAACGCCTTGTTGGCTTCCGCCATCTTGTGCGTGTCTTCGCGCTTCTTGACGGCCGCCCCACGGTTTTCCGTAGCGTCCATCACTTCGCCGGCCAGCCTTAGTCCCATTCCCTTTTCGCCACGTTTCCGGGCCGCGTCGATCAGCCACCGCATCGCCAGCGCGGAGCGGCGGGGCGGACGAACCTCCACCGGCACCTGGTAAGTCGCGCCACCGACGCGGCGAGACTTCACTTCGACCATGGGCTGGACGTTATCCAGCGCCTTTTGCAGAAGCTCGAGCGAATCATGGCTGGATCGGGTCTGGATGATGTCCAACGCGCCATAGACGATCGCCTCTGCAACCGACTTTTTTCCATCGACCATCAGCATGTTGACGAAACGCGCCAACATGCGACTACCGAATCGGGGATCGGGATTGACTTCCCGACGGACGGAAGTTCTTCTTCTCGACATGAAATGCTGCCTTTATGTGGTTGCTTACGCTTTGGGTCTCTTGGCGCCGTACTTGGAACGGCCCTGGCGGCGCTTGGTCACGCCGGCGGTATCCAGACTGCCGCGGACAACGTGATAACGCACACCGGGAAGGTCCTTCACACGACCTCCGCGGATCAGCACGACCGAGTGCTCTTGCAGGTTATGGCCCTCGCCGCCGATGTAGCTACTGACCTCGGCGCCGTTGGTCAACCGCACGCGAGCGACTTTACGCAATGCAGAATTGGGTTTTTTCGGAGTGGTGGTATAAACGCGGGTACAAACACCGCGGCGCTGAGGGCACCCGCTCAACGCAGGCACATTGCTCTTGACCCGCTGCCGGACCCTGGGCTTTCGGACCAACTGACTAATCGTGCTCATCAAACCACCCTAAAAATTGCGACCTTAAGCGCAAACAAATAAAAATCACCGAAGCTGGAAAGCGCGGTGAATTTCGGATTCTACGAGAAGCCCCTAGAAAACGTCAATCCGGGAACGACTCCACAACGGCCACCACCTCTTACAACCGGCGGCAAAAACCCGTTGAGTATTTGGCTCCCCCGGACGGACTCGAACCGCCGACCCAGTGATTAACAGTCACTTGCTCTACCGACTGAGCTACAGGGGATTGGATTCAAAAATGGCGCGCCCGGAGAGATTCGAACTCCCGACCACCTAGTTCGTAGCCAGGTACTCTATCCAACTGAGCTACGGGCGCGTTAAGCTGCGAATATTACCGGTTTTTGCATAACAGCGTCAATAGTGCTGATTCCATTCCGCTTGGAGGGGAACCTGCGCCCCGCCGCCAAGCCGCAACCGGCGTCGCATCATAACGGCTCCGGCAATAAATGTCTTCTTGATTCAGCCTCCCGCAATCGGCTATTTCGGCCGCAATCGGATCACCTCCTTGCGCCGCTGCGCGCCCTCCGGCACCGCCGTCTGCAGGGTCGCCAGACACTGCTACAGATCGGCCCATCGACCACGCCGCTAACGGTTAGTGGGGGCGTCTCCGCCCCGAGGCGGAGCGACACGTTCGGCAGTAGCAGGGCCGCGTGGCTGGCGGGGGATGTCGAGCTGGGTCGGCGCCTGCTTGGCGACGGTGATACCAGCGGCGAACAGTAATGCCGACAGGATCGGGAATCGCATCATCGAATTGACCTTGGTATTTTGATCACCGGTGAGGACGAACTAAGGCGCGCAGACCGGAACGTGCTCCGGCGAGCTATTTTTCCGGACTTTGCCGGCGGTAATCTGGGAATCGGGCAAACCAGGCCCATAGCATGGCTAGACTTGACACCCCCCCCCAACGATCCACTCAACCCCGGCCACGATTCCCTTGAAAACCACTGCCGCCCTAGTGATCAGCTTCCTGCCCGGCTTCCTTGCCTGGTGGCGGGGACGGCGTCTTGCCGCCCTCCTCGACGATCCAGCCATCGCCGAACGCTATCTGGCCTATCGAGGACGCAATCTGCTTAACCTGGTTACCGCCCTGGTCGTGGTTGGCTATCTCGCCAGTTCGCGGCTACTGCCCGGGCTGACCGGGGGCTGCCTGCTGGTAGCGGTAGCGGGCGCCTTTCCGGCGCGGAAGCGCATCCTGGGCGAATCCTGGCACTTTCTCGCCTACCTGGAATATTACCTGCGCTTTGTGCTGGCCTTTTCTGCCTTCCGGTTGCTGCTGGGATTCACCCCCTGGCTGCTGTCGATCGCCGATGGTTGGCGCTTGCCGGCTGCCGGGACGCTTGGAGCCTTGCTGTTCGGCTGGCTGCTGTGGGGCGCCAGTATTGCGCCGATCATCCTGGGAGCCCGAACCTTGAAAGACCCGGAACTGCTGACACGCTTTGCTGCCATCGCCAACCGTGCAGGCCTTGCGATGCCGCGGATCTTGGTGACCCCCTCGCCCGGCGGCGGCATGGCCAATGCCTTCGCGCTGCCCGGCCGGCCCGTGGCGCAGGTGGTCTTCACCGCCACCCTGCTGGACGCGCTGACACCCCCGCAGGCCGAGGCGATCTTCGCTCACGAGGCCGCCCATCTGGAAGACATGGGGCCGGCCTTCCTGCGAAATCTGCTGTTCGGCGCCTCGCTGCTGATCGTCTTGGCCTTGGCGATGGTGCCCGCTGCCGAATTCTGGATCCGCCCCGGCGCCCTGTCGGGCATCTGGGCGCTTCTTGCCGGCCTGATAAACGCCGGGCTGCTCCACTTCCTGGTGCGGCACGGCCGTCACCACGAGGCGGAATCCGACCGCCGCGCGGTCGAGCTATGCGGCGACGGGGAAGCGCTAATCGACGGACTCACCCGGCTGCACCAGCTGAACTGCATGCCGCGCCGCTGGGATACTCAATCCGAGCGGTTATCCAGCCACCCCAGCCTGGCCAACCGCATCCGGGCCATCCGTGGCGGCGCACCCGCCAATCCGCCGGAAAATCCGGTCGCGGTGGGTTCTACCCACCCGGGACGCTGGGTGGTGCTGGAACACGAGCGCATGCACTGGCTGGAGGGCGTTCCGGAAGACTGCCAGGCCGATCCTGCCACGCTGCTGAAACAGGCCCGCCTCGACAGCGCCGCGGCCTATTCGGAATTGCGCGAACTGGTGCTTAAGCCGCAACCACGCGAGGAGATGCGGCTGGAAGCGATGGCACGCAACGGCGACCGGTGGTCGATGCCGGTGAGGGCGGAAGATTTGAAGCTGGCGCAAGCGATCTTGACGCAGATCGACCTGCACATCGACCAGAGCGGCGTGGGCAACGACCGGGGGCAACTAACGCGGCTGCTCGTCGTCACCATCGCCCTGACGGGCGTCGCGGCCTGGAGCGAGACCAGCCTGCCGGTCTTGGCCCTGATGCTGGTCGCCCTGATGCGTCCCCGCAGTTGGATCCTGGCAGCCGCGGCCTGGTTTGGCTTCGGCACCGCGCTGGCGGAATGGGCGCAATATCCGTCGCAAACCGAACCCTACGCGCTGCTGGCCACCGCCTTGATCGGCGGCGTCTATGCCCTGAACCAACGCCAGGCGGAGCCGCCCGACCGCCGGCTGCTGATCGGGCTCACCGCCTTCCTCGGCCTGGCCCTGCTACCCGGCTGGATAGCCATGGCGCTGGCCGCCGGCGGCGACCTGCCAGCCCTGCGGCTGTTGCACTCGGCTCAGGTCCATACCGGCGCTGCTGCTGGCCTGCTGGGATTGGCCGGGCTACTGCTGGCAACCGGCCAGTGGCGTCGGCGCTTTGCCGCAACGGCCATCACCATCGGTCTGGCCGGAGTCCCGCTGTTGCTGGGCTCTGCCCATTTCGCCGAACACTACGCCGGAGACGCCTTCGCCGACCCGGCGCTGCCGCTTCGGCTCTCCCGAATCGAAAACCTTCGGCCCATCCGCGAATTCGCAGTCGACGGCTACGCCAGCGATCTCACCCTGTCTCCCGGCGGCGAGCACTATGCCTACCGAAGCGCCGGCGCGTCCTACGGCGGCAATCGACCCATCGTGGTCGGCCACAGCCTGCACGGCGCTGGCGCTGCGCTCGAGGTGGACGACCTGGCCTTCCTCGACGACCTGTCCGCCATCACCCTCAGCATCGCCGGGGATGGCCAAGCCGCCGTACAACTGTTGCGGCTGTCCGGACAACAATGGAAGCCTCTACGGAAATGGCCGGTACCGGCTACCACAGGATCGAAACTCACCGCCGGCGGCGACCGCTGGCAACTGAGCGGCTACGACACCGGCAGCCGCACCTGGGTCGTGGCAGAGGGAGTGGCCGGAGACTCGCCGCCGCAGATTCGGCGGTTCGGCCTGCCGGCCGACCCGATGCAACTCTTGAGAAGCTGGGGCGAAACCGCCCTGTGGCAATCAGAGGAATTCGGCGAAGGGTTGCTGGGAGTAACGGTCGATCCGGGAGACTCGGCCGGCAGCGCCATCCTGTCAATGGCGTTGGGACTTGCCAGCTCCATGGCGCCTGCCACGATCACCCGTTTCTGGACTACCAGCGGGGACCAGCCTCCGGTACTGATCGCCGCGACCACCAGAACCCTGAGCTGTTCGGAACGACCATCGGGCTTGCCGCGTATCGCTGCCCTGTGCCGAAGTTTCGGCCAGCGGTCCCGGTTCGCACTGTTGGACCCGGAAGCGCGGCGTTTCACCGCCGTCTACGGCCTGGCCACCCCAATGGACGCCGTCTTTGGTACCGCCGAACGACCGATCGCGGTCTCCTGGCAAGGCACCCCCGTGCTGCTGGACCTGGCAGCCGGAACCGCCACCGAACTGGTAGCAGCGGGCACGGACCCGTCGCTGGCGGGAGCAGCCTGGGCCGGCAACCGGGTGCTCACGGCGGCGATGGCTTACGAGGGAAACGAGGTCAAAACGACCATTCGGCTTTACGATCTGACCAGCCGATAACCCGAACGCCGATGGCTCTTCCTCATAAGCCCAACACGTCAGCCATGTCGTACAGTCCCTGGTCCTTGCCGACGATCCACTGCGCCGCCCGCACCGCACCCTTGGCGAAGGTCATGCGGCTGGAAGCCCTGTGAACGATCTCGACTCGCTCGCCCTCGTCGGCGAACATCACCGTGTGCTCGCCGACGATGTCGCCGGCGCGGATGGTGGAGAAGCCGATGGTCTTGAGGTCCCGCTCGCCGGTGATGCCTTCGCGGCCATAAACCGCGCAGTCCTTCAGATCGCGGCCCAACGCCTTGGCGACCACTTCCCCCATCCGCAATGCGGTGCCGGACGGCGCGTCAACCTTGTGGCGATGATGGGCCTCGACGATCTCGATGTCGGTATAGTCCCCCATGACCCCGGCGGCCACCTCCAGCAACTTGAGCACCAGATTGACGCCGACGCTCATATTCGGCGACATCATGATGGCGATCTCGCCCGCGGCGGCTTCGATGGCCTGGCGACCCTCCGGCGTGAACCCGGTGGTGCCGATGACGACGCGCTTGCCCGCCAGCCTGCACAGTTCCACGTGATTCAACGTGGACTCAGGACGGGTAAAGTCGATTAGTACATCGATGTTCTGCATCGCCGCCGCCAAATCACCGTTGACCGGAATTCCCAGGTGCAACAACCCCGCGACTTCGCCGGCGTCCAATCCCACCGCCGGACTGTCTGCCCGCTCGATCGCCGCGGTCAGCACCACTCCGGGCGTATTCAAACAGGCCTTGACCAGGGTCTGCCCCATGCGGCCCGCCGCTCCCACTATGCCTACCCGTACCACCATCACGCCACCTCGATCATCGATACCCATGCTGTAAACCATCCGGCGACCCGCTCACCGGGCCGGCTATCAGGCATCCCATCGAATTCACCCTGGCTCGTGCCGCCGCGGAAGGTTGCCTTGCCCACGATGATACCAAGCCGACGCAGCGCCTTCGCGGTTCACGAAAGTATCCTGGCCGACAGGATGCTCGCGCCAGATGCCGTTGCGGTGACCGATGACTGTCTCCGCCCGCAACAGCTAGCACGCCGTGCGCCCGCTCGCGCGGGAGTTGCCGAAGGAACACTCGCATTCGAGCATGGTCACGGCAAACTCCGGACATAAAAAAGGCCTGCCGAAGCAAGCCTTCATTTTATATGGCGTCCCCAGGGGGATTCGAACCCCCGTCGCCGCCGTGAAAGGGCGGTGTCCTGGGCCTCTAGACGATGGGGACTTGATATTTTGGTGGAGCCAGCGAGGATCGAACTCGCGACCTCTACAATGCCATTGTAGCGCTCTCCCAGCTGAGCTATGGCCCCTCAAAGTCTGACTATTTTGCGGCAATTTCGATCGCTTGTCTACACAAAATTTGTTCTTGTGGGACCGGCGGCCGTTTCGCTACTCTGCGTGCGACCACATAACGTGGTGTGCGAAATCCCCACGTTACACGCCGCTCGCAGCGACAACTGATTTCTCACGGATCTCGCGCCCCCATTTCCGGTATCGCCCGATCCCATGGCAGCGGACATGGACCCTTCGGATGTTTCCATCATCTCTCTTCCGACATCAAGCATGACGACTACGGAATTACTCTGCGGCATTGATCTCGGCGGCACCAAGATCGAGCTGATCGTTCTGGAGGCTGGCGGAACCGAACGACTGCGACACCGGGTCGCCACGCCGGCAGGCGATTACGACGCGACACTCGAAGTCATCTGTGGTCTCGTTCGAACCGCCGAAAGCGCGGCGGGTACCTTCAAGGGAGTGGGAATCGGCACACCGGGCGCCATTTCCAAGGCGACTGGGCGGCTGAAGAACTCCAACTCGGTTTGCCTCAACGGCCAACGGCTTCCGGCCGACCTGGAACAGCGGCTCGGCAAACCGGTCCGCATCGCCAACGACGCCGACTGCTTTGCTCTATCGGAAGCCACCGACGGCACGGCTGCCACCGCAGGGACAGTCTTCGGGGTGATTCTCGGAACTGGAGTAGGCGCCGGCATCGTGGTCAGGGGACGATTGCTGGAAGGCCCCAATGCCATCGCCGGGGAATGGGGCCACAATCCCCTGCCCTGGCCAGATGACGATGAACGTCCAGGCGCGGCCTGCTACTGCGGACGCAACGGCTGCATTGAAACTTTTCTCTCGGGACCGGCCATGGCGGCGTGGCATCACCACCGATTTGGCATCGAGCTGACCGCGGAGCGCATCGCCGCCGGTGCCGACGCGGGCGATGCGACCTGCTTGGAAACCATGGTCCGCTACGAGAACCGCCTGGCCCGGTCCCTCGCCCATGTCATCAACATCGTCGATCCCCACGTCATCGTGCTCGGCGGCGGCTTATCCAATTGCCTGCGCCTCTACCACCGCATTCCGGAACTCTGGGGAGAATACGTGTTTTCCGATCGGGTCGACACTCGCCTGGTCCCGCCCCGCTACGGCGATTCCAGCGGCGTCAGGGGCGCCGCCTGGCTGTGGGCGGATTAGCCGCGGCCGAACCAGGCCAGCTTGCCGTGCAGCCGCACCACTTCGCCGATGATCGCCAGGGTCGGCGCCTTGATGGACTGCCCTTCGACCAGATCCGGCAGCGTCGCCAGGGTCCCGGCAATGACCGCCTGATTTGCCGTGGTGCCCTGCTGCACCAACGCCGCCGGAAGTTCCGGCGAACTGCCGTGAGCGAGCAATGCGGCGCAGATCTGCGGCAAGCCCTGCAGTCCCATGTAGACGACCACGGTCTGACGAGGCGCCGCGAGTCGTCCCCAATCCAGTTCTGTGACCTCGCCCTGCCGCAGATGACCGGTGACGAAGGTGACGGACTGGGCATAGTCGCGATGCGTCAGCGGAATTCCCGCGTAGGCCGCGCACCCCGAAGCGGCGGTGATACCGGGCACCACCTGGAAATGGATGCCCTGCTCCATCAGGGTCTCGATCTCCTCGCCGCCGCGGCCGAAGATGAACGGATCTCCGCCCTTGAGCCGGACCACCCGCTTGCCGGCCATAGCCAGATCGGCCAGCAGCCGATTAATGTCCTCCTGCGGCAGCGTGTGCTGCGAACGCTGCTTGCCGGCATAGATTTTCTCGGCGTCACGGCGTACCAAGCCCATGATCTCGGGAGACACCAAGCGATCGTAAACCACGACATCGGCTTCCTGAATCAGGCGAAAGGCCCGCAGGGTCAGCAGTTCCGGATCCCCCGGCCCGGCCCCCACCAGGTAGACCATACCGATCCCATTCACCGCTCCGGCAGCAGCAATCTCCCGCTGCAGCAACTCCTCCGCCTCACGCGTCCGGCCACTCATCGCCAGTTCGGCAACCGGCCCACGCAAGACCTTTTCCCAGAATTCTCGGCGGGCAGAGCCGTCGGGAATCGCCGTTTTCACCACCCGGCGAACTCGGCCAGCCAGCTCGGCAAGATGGCCATAACCGAAGGGAATGGCGCTTTCCAGCTTGGCCTTGAGCAGCCGGGACAGCACCGGCGAGACGCCGCCGCTGGAAACCGCGGCGACCACCGGCGAGCGATCGACAATGGCAGGGAAGATGAAACTGCACAGCTCCGGACAGTCGACCACGTTGACCGGTATGTTTGCCTCCAAGGCAGCCCGGCACACCGATTCATTGACTTCACGCAAATCGGTAGCGCCAATCACGAGCCGGTAGCCGTCCAAATCATGCGGCTCGAACGACTTCTCGCGCCACTGGATTTCGCCAGCAGCGGCCCATCGACCCATATCGGCCGTGATGCTCGGCGCGACCACGGTGACAGCGGCTCCCACCGAGCGCAGCAGTTCAACTTTGCGACGCGCGATGGGACCGCCCCCGACCACCAGGCAGGGCTGGCCCGCAAGCTTCATGAACAGCGGCAGGTAATCCATGGCTTTGGGGCTCTGTTAAAATCGCCCGCAATTGTACGTTTCAAATGGCGGACGGTGGCGATGCAAGAGATACACGTCGAACTGGATACCTCGGGCCTGATGTGCCCGCTTCCCTTGCTGAGGTTGAAAAAAGCCCTGCAGCCCATGACCAGCGGCCAGATCATACGGGTAATCGCGACCGATCCGGCCTCGGTGCTGGATTTCGGGGTCTTCGTGGAGCAATCGGGCCATACGCTGCTGGCGCGGCAACAGACCGAAGGCGTGCTGTATTACATGATCCGCAAGGGCTAGGCCAGCCACCGCCGCGCTAGCCTCGCAGGCTGATGACAGGCCAGTCGCGGTCCTTTGAAATAGCTTCCAGGATCGTATCCGGATCCACGGCTACCGGATGATCGACCCGCTCGAGCAACGGCAGATCGTTGTGCGAGTCGCTGTAAAACCAACTCCCCTCAAGGCTGTGGCGGGTTTCTTCCAGCCATCGCTGCAACCGCTTCACCTTGCCGCCCTGGAAACAGGGCTCCCCGTCCACCCGGCCGGTATAGCGGCCCTCGGCAAACTCCGGCGTGGTGGCGATCAAGTGGTCGATCCCATACAGCCGCACGATGGGCTCGGTAACGAAGCGGTTGGTGGCGGTGATCACCAGCAGGGTATCGCCGGCGCGGCGGTGCTGCTCGATCAATCGCCGGGCACCGTCCAGCAGGATGGGGCGAATCTTGGTCTCGACGAACTGCTCGCGCCAGTCCTGCAGCCGATTCAGTTCGTTGTCGGCCAACGGTCTCAGCGCGAAAGCGAGGAACTCAAAGATATCCAGGCTCCCTTCCCGATACTGCCGGTAAAACCGGGCATTTTCGCTCTCGTAGAAATCCCGGTCGACGATCCCCTGCTCAACCAGGAACTGGCCCCACAGGTAATCGCTGTCACCAGCCAACAGCGTGTTGTCCAGATCGAAGATGGCTAAACTCAAGACGGCTGATCCGAGGTCGCGGCCGAACACCGTTTGAGCCGGGTTTCCTCAATGAAAAACGGCCGGTTGGCGAGTTGGCGGAATTGTGGAAGAATGTTTATCATCGCGGCTCCGGGCGGAACCGCGGCCAGTATAAAGCATTTCAGCCGAGCTTAGGACTGTAACGGATATGATCGACTCCGAGGGATACCGCCTCAACGTGGGCATCATCCTTTGCAATGATGAAGGCCGGGTCTTTTGGGCGCGGCGGGCTGGAATGCGATCGTGGCAATTTCCTCAGGGCGGGATCAAGTATCGGGAGAGTCCCGAGGACGCCATGTTCCGGGAACTCTATGAGGAAGTCGGGCTTAAGCGGGGCCAGGTGCAGAAGATCGGCCGCACCACCGACTGGCTTCGTTACGACCTGCCCGAACGCTATATCCGCAAGCATTCACTGCCCTTGTGCATCGGGCAGAAGCAGCTCTGGTACATCCTGCGGCTGGTGGGCGCCGAAGGCGCCATTCGTCTGGATTGCTCGGACAAGCCGGAGTTCGACGCCTGGTGCTGGGTCGACTATTGGCAGCCCCTCGACGACGTGGTCTACTTCAAACGCGAGGTATACCGCCGCGCCCTTTCGGAGTTGGGCAGCTATCTGGTCTCCGAACAGGTTCCAGTCAGCGCCGCCGGCTTTCTTGCCACTCAGCAGAAAGCCTGAATCCCTTCTTGCCGGCTCATATCCCTGCCGGCGCATCAATAGCCGCCGGACGCCAGGTCCAGGCCGCTCGGAACAGCCACTAGCCGTTCCACCGCTGTCTCCAGGTGCCCGTCCGGGTACAGATCCAGCCAGCGAAAACCTGGCGGCAACGGATCCAGGGCGAAATCGCGGCTGAGCGGTTTGAACTGAAAACAGGTTGAAGGACAGGCCAGCAATCGGTAGGGCCCGAACCGCGCATCCAGGTGCTGGTGCACATGCCCGATGATGATCCCGCGCACATTGGGATAACGATTCAGACACGCGAACAAGGCGTCGGCATTTCCCAACACCATGGTGTCGAGCCAGCGACTGCCGATCAGAACCGGCGAATGATGGAAGGAGACGAGCACATGGTTGGCGGGCGGGATCTCATCGAGTGTCCGGCCCAGCAGGGCGAGTTCATCATCGCTCAGATAACCGCAGGGATCGTTGGCGATGGTGCTGTTCAAACAGACGATATCCCACCCCGTCAGGGCGATGCGCGCTTGCTGGAGGATAGAGCGACCATCGACCAACAGTTCGCTCATGAGGCCGACGTCGTCATGATTGCCCGGCAAACAGTAAACCGGGGCGGGCATCTCCGACAGCAGCCTGCGCAAGCGGCGGTAAGTGGCCGCCTCAGGGTCCTGCACCAGGTCACCGGTAAGGAGGAACAAGTCCGGAGGATCCCTAAGTTCCACGACGGTTTCCAGTACCGCCTCCAGGCTTGCTTGGGTCTCGACCCCCAGCATTCTGGAATACTCACTCGCCAGCAGATGGAAGTCCGTAATTTGAACGATCCTGATGGGAGCGCTGGGCTGACGGGCTGAGCTCATGTCCACTGTATTCCTTGAGGGCGCAAACACCGGCTTATCAATAGTTCAAAATCGGGGGGCTGTCTAATACTTTCCGCAGGACTTTAGACTTCCGCCATTCGTTGTAGGAGGCCCGCCGATCGGGGGGCAAGTCGGCCGGCTCCGACGGCTCGAATCCATGCTCGCGAAACCAGTGACTGGCATGGGTGGTCAGCACGAACAGGCGCTGCAATCCCAAACTCCTGGCCTTCCCTTCCAGATGTTCCAACAGCCGCTCGCCTCGCTTGCCGCCTCGATAGTCGCCGTGCAGGGCCAGACAGGCAAGCTCTCCGCAAGCCGTCTCCCGGTAGGAATGGAGTGCGGCACAGCCGATCACCAAACCATCACGCTCGATCACGGTGTAATCATCGATCTCGGTTTCGAGCCGTTCTCGAGAACGGCTCACCAGCACGCCATCCGCCTCCAGGGGCTTGATCAGATCCAAGATGCCGCCGATATCGGCGATGGCGGCAGGACGCAATACTTCGAACTGCACCGCACTCACCAAAGTCCCGACGCCATCGCGGGTGAACAACTCCTGCAGGATGGCGCCATCGATGTGGCGATCCAACAGGTGAGCACGCTGCACCCCGTGACAGCAGGCCTCCACGGCGGCCCGCAGGTGGGTCACCATCGCCGGCGCCAATCCCCCGGATTGCGCAATTAGCGCCTGAGCCTCCGCCACGGTCAACTGCGCCATCACCGCCGGCTCCCCTTCGCGGCGGCAAGCCTCCTCGGTGAGCAACAACAGCTTGTCAGCCCTAAGCGCGCTAGCGACTGCCGTCGCCACCTCCTCCGCACTCAGATTGAACACCTCGCCCGTAGGGGAATAGCCGATGGGGGAAATCAGCACCACATTGCCCTGATCGAGCTTGTCTCTGATGGCCTCTGTGTCGATCCGCCGAACTTGGCCGGTATGCAGAAAATCCACGCCGTTACGCACGCCCAAGGGACGGGCAATGACGAAGTTGCCCGAAGCCACGCGGATACGCGCACCGTGCATCGGCGAATTCGCCAGTCCCATGGATAGCAGCGCTTCGATCTCCACCCGAACAGTGCCGGCGGCTTCCTTGACACAAGCCAAGGCGGCAGAATCGGTGATCCTGAGACCTTCCGCATACTGCTCCTGAATTCCCGCGGCCTGTAAACGCTCTCCGATCTGTGGCCGGATGCCATGCACCAGGACCAGCCGTATCCCTAAGCTGTTCAGCAGGGCGAAATCGTGCACCAGGGGTTCAAACAACCCATCTGCGACGGCCTCGCCACCGAAAGACACCACAAATACCCTCCCCCGATGGGCATGGATGTACGGCGATGAATTGCGAAACCAGCGGACGAAGGCGGTGGGATCGGGACAGGTCAAGACGGGCGAAACGGGCCAAGGGTGACAGTTAACGCATTGTTACACAGGATGTTGCGGGAAGGAATCGGAAGCGTGCTGGCACCAACACCGTCCGAGCCAGGGTCGACAGTTTGAGCGGATTTCATACCAGCCAGGGCCTGGTACTGGTGAAATCGCTAACTCGATGGAAATTGGTCGGGGCGAGAGGATTCGAGCCGCCGGCCACCGCCTCCCGAAGTCGACAGACGGGCTTTAATCGATCCCAAGGAACCCTGCGGCATTCTGGATTTACGGCGGCTCCGGGTGGATTTGGTGCAGATCGAGATTTGCGAAACTCGGCCGTCAGACCACACGTTCGACCGGAAGGCCGCCGACACTTACGCCACACGGCGGTGAGCACCACCGGGACCCGCCGGCTCTGGGATGCGACGAGCCCATGCCCGCCCCCGCCCGAGCCGCCCCTCTCTTGCGGATTGAGCCCGCCAAGCCCACTGGATGACGGCTGTCGGTAACGGAACCGGATCTTGATGAAAGGGGAGTGTCGGAGGGAGAGAGACGTGGCTTTCAGCCCAATGATCCCTGGGTCCTCGATTCGCTCCGCGTCATCGAGGAAAGCGAGGTTTTGGTCTACTGCACCAACGCCAGCAACACCCCCGCCGCCACCGCCGAGCCGATGACGCCGGCGACGTTGGGGCCCATGGCGTGCATCAGCAGGAAATTGTGGGGGTTGGCTTCCTGGCCGACCTTGTTGGCGACCCGCGCCGACATGGGGACCGCCGATACGCCGGCGGCGCCGATCAGCGGGTTGACCTTGTTTTCGCTCAGACGGTTCATGATCTTGGCCATGATGACGCCGGCCGCGGTGCCGAAGCTGAAGGCGATGGCGCCCAGCACCAGGATGCCCAAGGTCTCCGGGCGCAGGAAGGCGCTGGCGCTGAGCTTGGAACCCACCGACAGTCCCAGGAAGATGGTGACGATGTTGATCAACTCGTTCTGGGAGGTCTTGCTGAGCCGCTCCACCACGCCGCACTCCCGCATCAGATTGCCCAGCGCGAACATGCCGATCAGAGGCGCCGCCGACGGCAGCAGGGCGGCGGTCAACAGCAGCAGCAGCAGCGGGAACACCACTTTCTCCCGCTTGCCCACCGTGCGCAGCTGGGCCATTTCGATCAGACGCTCCTCGGGAGTGGTGAGGGCGCGCATGATGGGCGGCTGGATAAGCGGCACCAGCGCCATGTAGGAATAAGCCGCCACCGCGATGGCGCCCAAGAGGTCGGGGGCCAAGCGGGAGGCGACGTAAATGGCGGTGGGACCGTCGGCACCACCGATGATGGCGATGGCGGCGGCGTCCTTGAAGGTGAAGTGCAGACCCGGCACCAGGTTGAGGGATAGGGCTCCCAGCAGGGTGCCGAAGATGCCGAACTGCGCGGCGGCGCCCAGCAGCAGGGTCTTGGGATTGGCCAGCATGGGGCCGAAGTCGGTCATGGCGCCGACGCCCATGAAGATCAGCAACGGGAAGACGCCGGCCTTGATGCCGAGATAGAGGAAAGACAGCAGCCCGCCTTCTTCGGCGATGCCGGCCACGGGAATGTTGCTGAGCACCGCGCCGAAGCCGATGGGCAGCAACAGCAGCGGCTCGAAGCCCTTGACGACCGCCAGATAGATCAGCAGCAGGCCGACGCCCATCATCACCGCCTGGCCCCAGACGAAGTTGGACAGGCCGGTGCTGAGCCAGAGATCGTAGAAGTTACCCATGGTGGACGCGGCTCAGTTGATGATGGCGAGGGTGTCGTTGGGACCCACCGGATCCCCCACCTTGACCGGCACGCTGGCGACCCGGCCGCCGTTGCGGGTGCGGACCTCGGTTTCCATTTTCATGGCTTCCATCACCACCACCACGTCGCCCGCGGCGACCACCTGGCCTTCCTTGACGGTAATGCGCAGCACGTGCCCCGCCATGGGGGCCTTGACGATCTCACCTCCGTCGAAGGGCAGGGGCGGGATGACAGTGGCGGGTTCGATGCTGGTGATGGCGCCGCTCGGGGCGACTTCGACGTAGTAGCTGGTGCCGTTCACGTTGACGTTGTAGGCGGCCGCGGCTGATTGGGTCGGCGCCGCGGGAACGACGGCCGCCGGTGCCTCCGGC
>VEPB01000005.1 GCA_012026715.1 Methylococcaceae bacterium
AATTCCGGGCAAGCGCTGCGTCCCTGTTTGGATCAGGAAATTTGCCTGCCGCGAATTTATTGATGGAAGGCAGATTCGACGATCGATCCCTGTCGGTACCCCTCCACGGGCTGCTGCTGGAGATGCATACCGCTCTGACGGCGGAGCACGGCCGCAGCGATCAGGTGCTTCAGGATTTGTGTGATCGACTTGCCGCGGGCGCGGGGTATCCTCTGGTTTGGGCGGCCTTGGCAACCGCCGGGGGTGACCTGGAAATCTTGGCGGTGGCGGGTTCATTGCCGGCTTGTGAGCAACTGCCGGGATTGATCGTGCCTCGATCTCGTGGCAAGCGGGGCGAAAGCATGCTGTTCAAATGCCTCCGCAGCGGAGAGACGCTCCAGGCAAAACAGGCGGCGGCCGAACTGCCGGTGTCGCTGCCGCCCGGACCGCTCCTGCTGGCGCCGCTCAAGACCTCCCGCGCCGAGCTGGGGGTCATCGGCGCGCAGCGGCTGGATGAACAGAATTTTCCTCCTACGGAATGCCATCTACTGGCGTTGGTGGCGAGCCACGCGGCGTGCTCCCTGGACATGCTGCAGCGCTGCAGGGACGCAACGGAAACCGCCAATCGGCTGAGACTCGCGGCTACCGTGTTCGATCATGCCCTGGAAGGCATCTTCATCACCGATCCCGACGCCCGCATTCTGGCGGCGAATCCCTCCGCCTGCCGCATCACCGGTTACGGCGAGCGCGAACTGATCGGTGAAACCCCTCGGCTGTTCCGCTCGGGACGGCAGCCGCCGGAATTCTACGCAGGCTTCTGGCGAGAGTTGAAGGCTCGCGGAAGCTGGCATGGAGAAATCTGGAACCGCCGCAAGAACGGCGATGTGTTTCCGGAGATCCTCAGCGTTTCAGCCATCCGTAACAACAGCGGCGAGATCGTTCAGTACGTCGCCTTGCTGGTGGACATTTCGGCGCAGAAGGCGGTGGAAGCCCAGCTCCAATACAAGGCGCACCACGACGAGCTTACCGGCCTGTCCAACCGCGTCCAGTTCAAGGAGTACCTGGCCCGCACCCTGGCCCATGCCCGCCGTGAGTCCTTCAAGCTGGCGGTGCTGTTCATTGACCTCGACCACTTCAAGTACATCAACGACACCTTGGGCCATCAGATGGGCGACACCCTGCTGCAGGTGGTCGCCGGCCGCATCCGCGAATACCTGCGGGAGGAGGACGTGGTGGCGCGCCTGGGCGGCGACGAGTTTGCGGTACTGCTGCTGGGGATCGGCAATTTGCAGGATGCCGCGCGGGTGGCTCAGAAGCTGATCGACGCCCTGACCCTGCCGGTGGTGCTGGAAAGCCACGAACTGTCCATCACTGCCAGTATTGGCATCGCCGTGTTTCCCGACGATGGGGACACCATGGATGATCTGCTGCGGCGAGCCGACAACGCCATGTACAGCGCCAAGGACTTTGGCCGCAATACCGTGCGGTTCTACCGTACCGAGATGGATGTCCGCAGCCGCGAGCGGATGTCCATCAGCAGCGCGTTGCAGCATGCGCTGGAGCGCGAGGAGTTCTTTCTGGTCTACCAGCCCCAGATCGATCTTCGGACCAACCGGGTGGTCGGCGTGGAGGCGCTGCTGCGCTGGCGCCAAGGGGAAGACATCATCCCTCCCGGCCGCTTCATTCCGGTGGCGGAGGAGACATCGCTGATCGTGCGTATCGGCCAATGGGCGCTGCGCACCGCCTGCCTGCAGGGGCGCCGCTGGCGCGATGGCGGTACCGGCGATTTCCGGGTGGCGGTCAACCTATCGGCGCGCCAGTTTCTGGAAAAAGGGTTGCTGTCGGTCATCCATTCGATTCTTGAGGAGACCGGTTTTCCGGCGCTGCAGCTTGAGCTGGAAATCACCGAGAGTCTGGCCATGGCCAATCTGGCCAGGACCTCCCAGTTGCTATGGTCCATGAAAGGGATGGGGGTGGGAATTTCCATCGACGATTTCGGGACCGGCTATTCATCGCTCGCCTACCTGGGCGAGTATCCGCTGGACACCCTGAAGATCGACCTCAGCTTCGTCCACGGCATCGGCCGCAATCCGCGCCAGGAAGCCATCATCAGGGCCGTGATCGCCATGGCGGAGACGCTGGGCCTGGGGCTGGTGGCGGAGGGCGTGGAAACCCAGCAGCAACTGCAATTCCTGACCGATAACGGCTGCCACGTGGTGCAGGGCTATTACCTGGCCCGGCCCATGACGGCGGCGGATTTCGAGGCCTGGCTGCTGGCCCGCGCTGCGGTCTGACGCCGGGGATAAAGGAGTGGGCGTGACCGGCTCAGCTCACGCACTCGTAGGAAATCTTGCCGCCCTCGATCTTCTTCATATGCCAGGATCCGTCGTTTTCGAGTTCCAGCACGAAGTCATAGTGGGCGTAGAGCGTGCCTTCCTCTTCCAGCGAGACATAGCTGATGCCATTGGCGATCAGCATCCTGTGGATTTGGTCGACCTGGTCGTCGCTGAGGGCGGTGCAAACCCGGTCAAGGAAAGCGAAGCAGGGCGCAGCCAGCAGCAGGCGGGCGAACGCCAGCAGTTGCTCTTCCCCCAGCGACAGCACGCTGGCCCAGTCCTGCTCCTCGTCGAGGCCGCCGGCGCGCTGCAGGACTGGATCCAGGTTGAGGGCGGTGAGCAATTCCCGGATGCGCTCGTCGGGGATCTCGAATTCCTCACCCGAGCGCAGCAACAGTTCCCGGAGCGTGCCGGGATAGATGTACGGCCGTTCCGGCAGGAACCGCACGGTGTCCAGATTGGGCCGGATGATGCGGCCTTCTCCGGCGTCCCAGATCCCGGCGGTGGCACGCAGCAGGGCCACCTTGGCGGAGTCGTTGGGTCCGGAGATCAGCAGACGCAGGCCGTGAGGCACCTGGATCGACAGCTTGTCCACCAGCTTCCGGTGGTCCTCCGGCGAATACAGGGTGAGATTCTCGAAACCGATACAGGTCTGGTCCTCGGTGACGACGATGTCGGTGGCTTCCGGCGACTTGGCCATCTCGATGGCCTGTTCCAGCCGGTCCAGCCGCGCCGCCACCGCCGCATAGGACGAGATCGACTGGAACTGGTTGACGATCAGCGAGAAGGCGCCCACCAGCTGGGCGAAAGCCATGGCGGACTGGGTGATCACGCCGAATTCCACCTCGCCCCGGATGTACATGGGCGCCACCACCAGCGCGGGGATGATCTGGATCATCCAGTTGTAGCCGGTGGTGAAGAACCCCAGGTTGCGGTTCACCGAAATGATGCGGCGGAAGTTGCCGGCCAGTTCCTCCACCCGCCGCTGCAACTGGCTGGTGATGCGGCCTTCCCGGCGCGACAGAGCGATGGCTTCGGCATTCTCGCGGACATGGATGAGGCTGGAGCGGAAATTGGCTTCGCGGTCGAACTGGTTGTAGTTGAGCCCCACCAGCGGCCGGCCCAGCTTGTAGGCGGCATAGGAACCCGCGAAGGAATAGCTCACGGTGACCACGAACAGCAGCGGGCTGATGGTCCACATGACCCCGGAAAAGGCAAGAATCGTGATCAGGCTGTTGAGAGCCATCAGCACCAGCGACAGGGTTGCGACCGTGAAGGTGCGGATGTCGTCGGCGATGCGCTGGTCGGGATTGGCAATCTCGCCGTTCTGCGCCAGCTTGTCATTGAGCCGATGGTAGGTGCGGTCGCTCATGTAAGCGGACACCAGGTGGCGGGTCAGCCATTCTCGCCAAAGCAGTCCCAGCCGTTCTTCGGTGAAGCGGTAAAACACCGCCACCGCGGTGGAAGCGGCGAACACCATGATGTAGAGCATGGCCTGGCCAACGAATCCGGCATGGTTGCGCTCGGCGATGGCCGTCATGAAGTTGCGGCCGACATAGCTGTTGACCACGTTAAGGCCGCTCACCGCCAGAAGAAGCACCAACAAGGCCAAGGCCATCAGCTTGGCGGTCGCTCCGGAATCCGACGCGGCAAATTTCCTGACCCCTTCCAGGCAGCGCAGCCAGGTGAGCTTGCTGACCAGTACCTCTTGATCACTCATCGGTTCTCCCCCTCAATGTTCTTCTTGTGGTTATCAGGAATCTTAGCGGGTGAGCGAATTTTGGCGGGAGCAGCGAGAAACCGGTGTCCGAGCTGAAAAACCGCCGTTGCCGGAACCCCTTGGGCTACACTTACCATCCGCCCGGCTATCATAAGCCGGTTCGGGGGGCTTAAACCATGTTCGGCGAGCTACTGGACGATTTTTCCGACCCATCGGCCTGGTCGCCCGTGGCCTCCGGTCAGGCCAGTCTGGCCATCACTCGTGACGGTACGGAAACCGGCGAAGGCTTGCGCCTGGACTTCGATTTCAAGGGAGGCGGTGGTTTCGTGGTGGCACGGCGGAAGCTCGACCGGGCGATGCCGGAGAGCTTCAGCCTGCACTTGAGGATTCGCGGCAAGGCACCGCGCAACAAGTTCGAGTTCAAGCTGTGCGACCCCTCCGGCCGCAACGTCTGGTGGTTTCACCGCGACGAGTTCCCCTGGCCCTCCGACTGGCAGGAATTTCGGATCGATCGCAGCCAGATCGAGTTCGCCTGGGGACCCCGGTGGGGCGAGGAGCTGACCCGCATCGGCGCCGTCGAACTGGTGATCGCGGCGGGGGAAGGAGGGGCCGGCAGCGTATGGATCGCCGATCTGCGGCTGCAGGATCACAGCAAGCTGCCGCCGCCGCGGGTACAGGCCTCCGGTTGGTTGCCGGGATGCCCGCCGTCGGCGGTCGTGATGCCCGGTGCCAGCAGCCCCTGGCATAGCGATCCGGCCGATCCTCATCCCTGGATCACCCTGGATTTTGGGGATGAGCGGGAATACGGCGGGATCGTGGTGGATTGGCTTCCCGGCCGATTGCCGCGGGGATTCCGGGTGGAGGTTGCCGGCAGCGGTGGCGATTGGTCCACCGTCTACCAAGCCCCGGTGGCCGGCGCCCGCATCAGCCACGTCTACCTGCCCGCTTGCCGCTCCCGCCGGCTCCGATTGGCCATCGATGCTGGCGTCGGTGGCGTGGCCATCCGTCACATCGCCATCAAGTCTTTCGAATACTCCCGCAGTCTCCACCAGTTTTTCCAGCAGGTGGCGCGAGCTTGTCCC
>VEPB01000537.1 GCA_012026715.1 Methylococcaceae bacterium
AATCCCATCGCCGCGCCGGGCTCGGGCGAAAGTGAATATCCCAACGACTATTTCACCATCGGCCTCACCTCGCAGTTCTTCGACGATGACCGGCGTGGCCTGACCTACGTCCGCTCCATGCTGGAACTGCTGCTGAACCCACCGGCCAATGCCGCCAATCCCTGCACCCTGCCGCTGCTGGTGTGCGGCTCGCCGCTCTACGATCCGCAGGCGCCGGGCTGGTTCCGGGTTCGCTACAAGGACCAGCTGCCCAAGGACAACAACGGCTCGCCCACCGTCGCCGTGCTGCAGGCGGGGATGGTGCGGATCAACCCCGAAAGCCCCAAGCCGACTCCCTATCTCATCGCCAACCACATGATCGCCGCCGGCGTCACCGGCCGCTGCACCGACGATCCCTCCAAGATCCCCGACATCCGCAAATACGAAGCCCAGGATCTGGTCGCGGCCACCTTCCTGAGCCTGTGCGCCGACGCGGCCCAAAAAGGCCAGGCCATCGACCCGCAACAAGCCGCCACCCAGGCCTGCCAGCGCTGGTTCGGCGCGGACAACGGCAACGGTGCCCCCAACCCGCCCGCGGAAGCCGACCGCCTGACCATCTGCGCCCTATCCCAGATGGACCTCTGCTTCGACGCCAAGAACATCCGGCCCATGTACACCTACGACGAAGCGCTCGCTCGCTGCCAGCAGGCGGGCGGAGCCAGTTATTCGCCTTGTTTCGGATGTGGGGCGGTCCAGATAATTAGCCAATGAATTGTCGATGGATTTCTATCTATTTTCGAGAAACGTCCCGCGTTCCTCCCCGCCGCATCGATGCGACTAGTCCGAAACGATGCCCGTCGCTCCGAGGCGACGTCAGCGAATGCGCACAGAAAAATAGTCCAAAGCTTACTTTTTCATTGCTGATGAATGAGTAAACTACGAGTAACATCTGGAACGCGTAATACCAAATAGGTAAAAATACCGAAACATAGAGATCGCGATATGCCTTCATGCGCAGACGGAAGATTCTTTAGTTGACTTGTTATTTACAAATTAGCGGCCAAAAAAGCCTCAACGTGCTTATTAATCCATATCTACGTTATGGAGCACAGGAATGCCAGTTATTCTTAGATTTGTCGCGAACTTCCCAGCCATTTATTTTGAAGCCGAGCAGCCTCCAGTAGTTCAGGATAACAGAAGTAATCGTTCAACTGGAGTTCCGAAATGTGGGATTTCCTTAATTAAGGAATTTGAGGGATATCATCGTATTCGTCCTGATGGAAGAGTGGATGCATATGAAGATCCACTTCACGGATGGAGCGTGCCTACTATAGGTTACGGGACGACCATATATCCGGATGGGAAGCATGTGAAGCAAGGGGACATCATAGATCGAGCCCGGGCTGAAGAGTGCTTAATAGTCTGGGTGGAGAAAAATTGTCGTACTAAACTCGAAGCCATTCCAACGTGGAATAGAATGACTGATAATCAGCGAGGGGCCCTTTATAGCTTCGCATATAATCTCGGCTCAGGCTTTTACGGAAAAAAGGACTTTGCGTCAATAACCAATCTTTGTGACTCGCCCGGAAGATGGGGGGACAAGTCTTGGGTTGAGCAACAATTCGTCAAATATCGCAATCCAGGAACTGCCGCTGAAGAAGGGTTGCTCAGGAGAAGGAAAGCAGAGGCGAAATTGTTTTGCACGCCTTAGCGTGCTTGATCAAATTAGATGTGGCAAGTTACGCAGAGTAGCTGCTAGCGTCTGTTGAAAAATTCGTCATTGAAAACTTTCGATTCCGCCACTATCAAAGATCAGTGGCTTTTCAATGATGTAAAATGGCAGGTAAACACCACTGTCACTAACGCCAAAGGGATATTGATAGAGTTCTGATTTATGAAATTTAACATCTTCTAACAAGTGAGGTGAGTTATGGCAAGCAAGCCAGAGGGAATTATTTTAGTACACGCCGGTGATCAGCAGGGGCCGACTGGCCAAGCAGGAAAAACGATATTTGGGATTTGGCCCAATGGACTTATCCGAATTATTTCTGAATCCGAATATCTTGCTTGGGGTAAACCAGAGCCTGATCGTGTGCTTACCAATGGAACTGATGATAGAGAGTGGGACCGGCTGGCATCGTATGATCGTGCGCTCCGGACAGGAAAAGGTGCTGATATCTTGTAACCGAAGGTGTTTTCTAGGGTTCCTGTTTTTAAGCGCAGTTCGGTTGTTCTGACTAACGGGAACCTTATACTACGCTAAGCGAATGCTCAGGTAGATGAATGGAGAAGCTAATCCAATGTCACAATTGTTACCGATAACGGCGCAGGGCGTAATGTCGGCAGCGAAACAGTCTATCGGCATTACCGAGAGTGCGCCGAATGTTACGGAATTTGGCGCTAGATTCGGGAAGAATGGGGTGTCATGGTGTGCGATCTTTGTTTGGGACTGCTTCAAAAATGCCGGCTTCGATTTAAAAACACTGACGTCCGAGCTTGCCAGTTGTTGGGAGTTTCATCATGCCGCGGTAAATGCCGGGTGGAAGAAAGTAACCCCGACGACGGCCAGCTCTGGGGATGTCATCTTCTTCTTATGGCCACAAGATAAAGGGATACCAAAACATCTAAGCCACGTCGGACTGGTTGATGAACCGGCGGGAAAAAACAGCAAAAAAATAATGACCATAGAGGGGAATACGCCACCTCCCCCAGGATCGAAATCGAAGGCTGAAGGTGTCTATAGGAAAGAAAGGGCCAACAATGATACGGTCTACGCGATTTTACGTCCCCCGTACAAACAAGATGGCACAGATTCGCGAACGGAATCTAATGAGACATCGGTCTATCCAGCGAGCGTTCCATTGATATTCCGTTTCGTCTTGCGTAATCCCATGGCGTCGTTGAATCTATCCGGTGACTAGCAAAGTAGCGTGGAAGAAGCAGAGCGGAGTCCAGGGTGGGTTGGGAGCATACTCGTCCCAGTTCCATGCGTGTTTGAATATCGCCGGTCGGAGTTTGTCGATCACGGCAAGGTCGCATTCCCGTATTCCGCTGCGCTGCATACGGGTTACGTCACAATGAACTCACCAACTCGCCGCTGACATTGATCAATTGGGACTGAGGCATTCGGACCGTCCGACTCCTTCCCCGCCCATAAAGCTACTTCTGCCCTAACCGCTCAAACCCCTGCCAATCCGCCGGCGGCGGGGTGTGCTGGTAGCGTTCGCAGCGGTCGATGAACAGGGCCGGCACCACGTCGGCGGGGTCGGTGGTGGCGACGGCTTCGAATGCCGCTCGGGCGCCGCTGAAGTCGCGCGCGTAGAACAGGTCGATGGCGGCGTGCAGGCGCTGGCGGGTGGCGAGCTTGGCGGCGCGGCGCTCGGGCGGCTCGGCGTCCAGCACTTCGTAAAGCTCGGCCGCGAGGTTTTTCCCCTTTACCGAGACCCGGTCGACCATGCGGATGGCGAAGGTGCCGGGATCGTTCAGGCTGCGGTAGCTGTGTTCCCCGATCAGCAGGCGGGCCCGATAGACCTTGGTGAGCTGCTCGATGCGCGAGGCGAGGTTGACGGTATCGCCGATCACCGAGCACTGGATGCGGTTGTGGCTGCCGACGGTGCCAAGCACCACCGGGCCGGTGTTGATGCCGACGCCCATGTTCAATTCCGGCTGCCCCATTTCCGCCGACACCCGGTTGAATTCCTCCAGCGCCCGCCACATGGCGACGGCGCCGCGCAGGGCGCTGTCGGCGGAGGCGTCGAACAGGGCCTTGATGCCGTCGCCGGCGAAGGAGTCAATGAAGCCGCCGGCTTGGGAGATGGCCGGTTCCATGCTGACGAAGTAGCGGTTCAGCAGGGCGATGACGGTACGCGGGTCGAGCCGTTCCGCCAGCGGCGTGAAGCCGCGCAGGTCGGCGAACAGCACGCTCATGCGCTTGGCCACGTGCTGGCCCAGGTCGACCCCGGCGATGTCGGGATGCTCCAGGCTCTCCAGGAACTGGCCGGGCACGAAGCGGCGCTGGGCTTCGATGAGCCGGCGCTGATCGTCGTATAAACGGGCGTTTTCCGCCGAAATCGTAACCTGGGCCGCCAGCAGCTTGATGATTTCGATGCGGTCCTCGGTGAAGGCGCCGCTGGCGAGGCTGTTTTCCATGTAGATCACGCCTTCCGACTTGCCCTGGCGGATGAGCGGCACGCACAGCAGCGACTGGGGACGATGTTCCGCAAAATAGGGATCTCGGGCGAACGGGCCGCCCTGGGCGGGCGTGTTGTAGACCACCGGCGCGTTGCCGTAGAGCACGTGGTGGACGATGGAGACCGGCAGCAGCGCGGCGATTTCTTCGGGCTGTCCGGCTCCGGCTTGAGACGGTGATTCCTGGAGTATCCGCTGATTGCCGATTTCCGCGCGACCGTTCCCCGGAACCGGATCGGAGGGCGGGCAAGGGGCTTCGGGTTTGTCCACCGCGGCGGTGGGCAGATGGAGCCTGCCCACCCTACAGGGAGCTTCATCCCTCACCCTGCCCTCTCCCAGGGGTAGAGGGTTCATTATATCGACGGCATGATTTCGTCGAGCGAGAGGGATCTGGTCAGCCGTACCGCCGTTCTCGCTGCCGATTTCGCTCAAGCCTTCGACAGTAAGCTGGCCGTCGCGCCGGATCACAAAGCAGCCGCGCTGGCCGCCGGCGTTCTCCAGCATGATGCGCATGGTGGTGGTCCACAGCTGTTCCAGCACGATTTCACTCGAAATAGCCCGCGAGGCCTTCATCACCGAGGCGATGTCCAGCGCCTCGGAGTCCACCGCCGTTTCGCGCGGGTCGGCGGACCGGGCCGGAGGCCGCAGGATCTGCGGAAACTCCTGTTCCAGCAGCACCTCCTTGCGGTGCGCGCCCCAGTGGGCGTAGATCTGGTGGGCCGCCCGCAAGTAGCCCACCGCCGGCTTGGGCCGGCCGGCCGCCAGCAGGTGACGGCCGGCCAGTTCATTGGCCATGGCTTCGTCGCGGCGGAATTCGTGGCGGTGGGCGCTGTCCATGGCCAGTTCGTAAAGCCGCCAGGCCTTGTCGGCGGAGCCGTCCAGCCGCGTCAGTTCGGCCTCCATCAATTGCTGCAGATGCAGGAAATTCTCGGGGCAATGGCGCGCCAGCTTGCGCATGCGCCGCAGGTCGGCCTGCAGCCGGGTTCGGGTGGCTTGCCGTTCGGCCGGCGCCATTTCGGGCAGGCAAGCGGCCAGGGTCAGGAAGGCGGCGATCCGGAAACGCACCAGCTGCGGCAGCGACATGCTCGAGGCGATCAGCCGGTCCTGTTCCCGCAGGTGTCGCAGCGCCTCGTCCAGCCGGCCGTGGAAAAAGCAGAGCTCGGTCTTGTAGATGTGATAGTTGGCGATGCCGGTCATGAAGCGCCGCTCCCGCATGCCGGCCACGCAGCGCTGTTCGTCGAACTCGCCGTCGTTCATGGAGGTGAGCCCGTCGGTGCGGCCCAGCATGGCGCGCTGCAGCTGCAGGAACAGGGTGCCGGAATCGAGCGAGGCGCGGTATTTGCAGTCGCGCACGACGCGAAGATAGTTGGCGTGCTCCTGCTCGGCGGTTTCCAGGTCCAGCTTGGGGTCCCAGATCACGCAGTCCTGGGCGCTGTAGGCCAGATAGAGCATGTCGCCCGACTGATAGCCGGACTCGATGCCGCGCAGGAACCACGGCGTCATGCTGGACCAGTGCCGGCTCCAGTGATGCACGAACATGGCGTAGACGTAGATCACCCGCGACTTGAGGGCGATGTCGGCGCAGCGG
>VEPB01000372.1 GCA_012026715.1 Methylococcaceae bacterium
TTCAGCAAGCTGCAGTTCCGCGGCCTGGCCACCACCATCAAGGCGGCCAAGAAGATGGTGGAGCGCGAGAGCGCCGAGGTCTGGGACATCCTGGACGAGGTGATCCGCGAACATCCGGTCATGCTCAATCGCGCCCCGACCCTGCACCGCTTGGGCATTCAGGCGTTCGAGCCGACCCTGGTGGAAGGCAAGGCCATTCAGCTGCATCCTTTGGTCTGCACCGCTTTCAACGCCGACTTCGACGGCGACCAGATGGCGGTGCACGTGCCGTTGTCCCTCGAGGCGCAGTTGGAAGCCCGCACCCTGATGATGGCCACCAACAACATCCTGTCGCCCGCCAACGGCGAGCCCATCATCAACCCCACCCAGGACGTGGTGCTGGGACTGTACTACATGACCCGCGAGCGGGTCGGTGCCCAGGGCGAAGGCATGATCTTCACCGACACCGACGAGGTGATCCGGGCCTACCAGAACAAGCAGGTGGATCTGCAGGCCAAGGTTCAGGTGCGGATACGCGAGGTCACGCTGGACAATAACGGCGAGAAGAATGCGCCGGTGATCCGCCGGGTGCAGACCACCGCAGGCCGCGCCGTGCTGTGGACCATCGTGCCGGATGGCATCGATTTCGAGATGGTGAACCAGGACATGACCAAGAAGGCCATCTCCAAGCTCATCAACCACTGCTATCGCACCCTCGGCGTCAAGACCTGCGTGGTGTTCGCGGACCAGCTCATGTACATGGGCTTCTCCTATGCCACCAAGGCGGGCGTGTCCATCGGTTTCGAGGACATGGCGGTGCCGCCCAAGAAGGGCGAGATCATCGACGCGGCCGAGCAGGAGGTGAAGGAAATCCAGAACCAGTATGCCTCCGGCCTGGTGACCGATGGCGAGCGCTACAACAAGGTGGTCGACATCTGGTCCCACGCCAACGACCAGGTGGCCAAGGTGATGATGGAAGGCCTCGGTACCGAAGAAGCCGTGGGCAAGGACGGCGAGAAGATCCAGCAGAAGTCCTTCAACTCCATCTATATGATGGCGGACTCCGGCGCTCGAGGCTCCGCCGCCCAGATTCGCCAGCTGGCGGGCATGCGCGGCCTGATGGCCAAGCCGGATGGCTCCATCATCGAGACGCCCATCACCGCGAACTTCCGCGAAGGCTTGGACGTGTTGCAGTACTTCATCTCCACCCACGGCGCTCGTAAAGGTTTGGCCGATACCGCGCTGAAGACCGCCAATTCCGGGTATCTGACCCGGCGTCTGGTGGATGTGGCGCAGGATCTGGTGATCACGGAGGAGGATTGCGGCACCAACGATGGTTTGCTGATGGCGCCTCTGATTGAAGGCGGCGACGTGGTGGAACCGCTGGCGGAGCGGGTGCTGGGCCGGGTGCTGGCGGAAGACATCCGCGATCCGGCCACCGACGAGTTGATCGCCGATGCCGGAACCCTGCTGGATGAGCATTGGGTGGCCGTGCTGGAGAAGCACAGCGTCGACAACGTGCGGGTGCGCTCGGTCATCACCTGCAAGACCCGCTACGGCGTGTGCGCCTCCTGCTATGGCCGCGACCTGGGCCGTGGCCACAAGGTCAACAACGGCGAGGCCATCGGCGTCATCGCGGCGCAGTCCATCGGCGAGCCGGGCACCCAGCTGACCATGCGCACCTTCCACATCGGCGGTGCCGCGTCGCGGCAGGCCGCCATCAGCAACGTGGAGGTGAAATCGTCCGGCAGCATCAAGCTCACCAACCTGAAGACCGTCAAGAACAAGGACGGCATGCTGGTGGCAGTGTCGCGGTCCGGCGAAGTGAGCGTCATCGACGAACATGGCCGTGAACGTGAACGCTACAAGATTCCCTACGGCGCCGTGCTGTCGGTGCCCGAGGGTGGCGCCGTGCGCGCCGGCCAGGTGGTGGTCAACTGGGATCCGCACACCCACCCGGTCATCACCGAGGTGCAGGGCCGGGCGATCCTGGTGGACTTTGTGGTGGGCGTCACCGTCCGCGAGAAATCCGACGAAGTAACCGGCCTGAGCTCGCTGGAAGTCATCGATCCCAAGCAGCGCGCCGGCGCCGGCAAGGAATTGCGGCCCATGGTCAAGCTGGTGGACGAGGCGGGTCAGGACATCTTCATCCCGTCCACCGAGATCGCCGCCCAGTACTTCCTGCCGCCGGGCGCCATCGTCGGCATCCGGGATGGCGACGGGGTGCAGGTGGGTGACGTGTTGGCGAGGATTCCCCAGGAATCCTCCAAGACCCGCGACATCACCGGCGGTCTGCCGCGGGTGGCGGATCTGTTCGAAGCCCGCAAGACCAAGGACCCGGCGATCCTGGCGGAAGCCTCCGGCACCATCAGCTTCGGCAAGGAGACCAAGGGCAAGCGCCGCATCATCATCACCGATGCCGCCGGCGTCCAGCACGAGGCCATGATTCCCAAGTGGAGACATGTCACCGTGTTCGAGGGCGAGCACGTGGAAATGGGCGAAACCATCGCCGAAGGCGAGTTGACCCCCCACGACATCCTGCGGCTGCGGGGCGTCGCCGAACTGGCGTCCTACCTGGTCAAGGAGATCCAGGACGTCTACCGGTTGCAGGGCGTGAAGATCAACGACAAGCACATCGAGGTGAATATCCGCCAGATGCTGCGCAAGGTGGAAATCACCGCCCCGGGAGACAGTTCGTTTCTCAAGGGCGAACAGGTGGACCGCGCACGGTTGCTGGAGGAGAACGAGCAGTTGGAGGCGGAGAACAAGATTCCCGCTTGCTACGAGTCGGTGCTCATGGGCATCACCAAGGCTTCGCTGTCGACGGAATCCTTCATCTCCGCGGCGTCCTTCCAGGAAACCACCCGGGTGCTGACGGAAGCGGCCATCCGAGGCCTGAGCGACCGGTTGATGGGCCTGAAGGAAAACGTGATCGTGGGCCGGCTGATCCCGGCCGGTACCGGTCTGGCCTATCACCTGGAGCGCAAGCAGCGCGCCAAGATGGGGACCGAGGAGCCGGAGACCGGAGTCATCGATGCCGGCGAGGTGGAAGAAGCCCTCAAGCAAGCCTTGAGCATGTGATCCGGCGGTAGGCAAATGGGGGAGGGCGCCGTGGGCGCCCTTTTCCGTGCCGGCAATCGGGCTCCGGTTGTCAAATCCCACACAGTAAGTAATATAAGCGCCTTACCGATCGACGCCTTGAGCCAGCCCCGGCCGGGGATGGCATGCGCGCGCTCCCGCCGCGGTGACCGCCATGCTGTGACGGTTTCCTCAGGGATCGCCAACCGAATTCAGTACAACAGCAGGTGGAGCAAAACAAACGATGAAACAGCGTATCCTTCATTACTGGTTCGCGGTGGGTTTGATGGCTGCCGTTCCGGTTCACGGAGCGTTCGCCGCCGGCAGCGCAGAGGAAGGCAAGGCCAAATTCTATGCCTGTGGCGGTTGCCATGCGGTAGCCGGCTACAGCAATGCCTTTCCCACCTATCCCGTGCCGCGCATCGGCGGCCAGCACGCCGATGCGAGCATCGCCGCATTGGATGATTACAAGTCGGGGAACCGCAAGCATGGCAGCATGGAAGGAAATGCCAACGGCCTTTCGGAGCAGGACGCGGAGGACATCGCAGCCTATGTCTCCAGCCAGCGCAACGGTTCCAGCGGAGGTCCGGTCAGCGGCAGCGCAAGCTCCGGCAAGACCAAGGCCGAGACCTGCGCCGCCTGTCATGGCGCCGACGGTAACAGTCCGGCAGGCAATGTTCCGGTGTTGGCCGGCCAGTTGCAGGGCTACCTGGTCAAGGCACTGAAGGATTACAAGACCGGCAAGCGCAACAATCCCATCATGAATGGGATGGCGGCGCCGCTCAGCGAGCAGGACATCATCGATGTCGCGGCCCATTACGCCAGTCAGGCCAAGGGTTTGGTGACCATCAGCGACTGACGGGCCTGCCTTGCGGCCCGCATTTGCCGGGCCAGACGGGATCCGCTGTAAACCCCATAGCGCCAACAGTGTGCTATGGGGTTTTTGCTGTTCAGCGGTGCGGCAGGCGGTGTCGCAGGTTAGAATGCTGCGGTTTCTTCGGAATCGGTGAACCTGATGACTCAATCCCGCTCGATAGTCACCGTACTGCTGCTCCTGTTTCAATCCCAGTTCGCGTTCGGTGTCGGCGAGGAACGTCCGGCGCACCCCGGGTCTCGGGTCATCATGGGGTGGCTGGAATCCATCTTCATCAAGCCTTGGGGCAAGAGACTGACCGCCAAGCTGGACACCGGCGCCAAGAATTCTTCCCTGCACGCCGACAAAATCGAACACTTCAGCAAGAACGGCGAGGAGTGGGTGCGGTTCAGCCTGGTGGATCTGGAGCAGAACAAGGAGCCGCCGATCCAGGTGGAACGGCCCCTGGTTCGGACCGCTTACATCAAGAGCCATAGCAAGACCGCATCGAAGCGGGATGTGGTGATGCTGACGGTGTGTAAGAACGGCACCGATTATCCGACCGAATTCAATCTGGTTGACCGTAGCAACTTCAATTACCCGGTGTTGTTGGGGCGCAGTTTCCTCAAGGACGTCGCCGTGGTGGACGCGGCCGCTACCTTTTTGTTCAAGGCCGACGGCGATAGCTGCGCCAAGGGCCAGCCGGTGCCGAGCAAACCCTGATTGCCGCCGCTGCCGTCGCCAGCCGCGCATGCACAACCTTCACGTCAGGATACTGGCCACGCTTCTGGTGGTGATCGGCTGTGGCTTGTGTTACTACAAGGTGACCCGTTTGGGGCTGCCGCTGCTGTCCACCGAAGATGCCGAGGTCTGGACGGTCGAGGCGCGCATCGAATTCAAGGCGCGCAGCGCCACGCCGGTCAAGGTCCAGCTGGCCATTCCCAAATCTCCGGCCGGCTACACGGTGGTCGATGAGAACTTCGTATCCAGCGACTACGGCCTGACCACGGAGGATGACGGCATTCGCCGCACCGCGCTGTGGACCGTGCGCAAGACCAAGGGTTACCAGGTCCTGTATTACCGGATTCAATTGGCGCGCGACCCCATGGCTGTTACGACGCCGTCCACCTTGCCGCCCCCGGCGGTGGCGCCGCCGGAATATCCCGAGGTGCTGCGTCCAGCGGCTCAGGCGGTGTTGGACGAGGCCCGCCGCAAGTCGGCCGATGTGCTGTCGTTTTCCCGGGAGGTCCTGGTCCGCTTCAACGATCCCAATCCCGATGCCAATGTGAGCCTGTTGCGGCAGGATTTGCAGACGCAGGAAGATTGGACCAAGCGCGCCATCGGCCTGTTGGCCGGCGGCGGCGCGCCAGCACGTCTGGTCAATCTGCTGATGTTGCGCGATGGCGTCCGCCACGGCGAGTTGACGCCCTGGTTGGAGGTGTACGATGGCCAGTCGTGGCAGCCGATGAATCCGCGAACCGGCGAAAGCGGAATTCCCAAGGACTGCATCGTCTGGCAGGTCGGTGACGGTCCGGTGCTGGATGTCCAGGGCGGGCGTTTCGTCAAGCTGGAATATTCGGTCGGCCGCCATACCCAGGAGATGGCGGTGGTGGCGGAACAGCGGGCTCGCCAGATGGGTTCGCGGATCATGGAATTCTCGCTGTTCAGCCTGCCGGTGCAGACCCAGAACGTCTATCGGGTGCTGCTGTTGGCGCCGGTGGGGGCGTTTTTGATCGTGGTGCTGCGCAATGTGGTCGGGGTTAACACCTTTGGCACCTTCATGCCGGTGCTGATTGCCCTGGCGTTTCGCGAAACCAAATTGCAATGGGGCCTGATTTTGTTCACCTCGGTGGTGGCCCTGGGGCTGGCGATCCGCTTCTATCTGGAATACCTCAAGCTGCTGCTGGTCCCGAGACTGGCCTCGGTGCTGACCATCGTCATCATGCTGATGGCCGTGATCAGCCTGCTGACCCACAAGCTGGGGATCGACCGCGGTGTCTCGGTCGCGCTGTTTCCCATGGTGATCATGGCCATGACCATCGAGCGGATGTCGCTGGTATGGGAGGAATCGGGGGCCTGGGAGGCGCTGCAGCAGGGCTTCGGCAGTTTGACCGTGGCGGCGCTGGCCTTCCTGCTGATGAGCAACAAGCAGTTGGGTCACCTGGTGTTCGTTTTTCCGGAACTGCTGTTGGTGGTGCTGGCAGCCATGCTGCTGCTGGGGCGCTACACCGGCTACCGGTTGACCGAGTTGTGGCGGTTCCGCGCCGCGCTGAGAGGGTGACCGGCGACCATGGCGTGGCGCAACTGGTTGCTGCCCGGACGCCGCTTGCGGGAATTGGGCATCATGGGCATGAACCAGCGCAACGCCGATTTCATCCTGCCGTACAATCAGCGTTCGCGCTATCCGCTGGTGGACGACAAGCGCCGCACCAAGGATCTGGCCCAGGCCGCCGGCATCGCCGTGCCCAAGCTCTATGGCGTGATCGAAATCGAACATCAGGTGGAGGAGCTGGAAATCCTGCTGGCCCCCTATCCGGAGTTCGTGATCAAGCCGGCCCATGGCAGCGGCGGCGAAGGGATTTGGGTGGTGAGCAGTGGCGCTGGTGGCCGCTATCGTCTGGCGGGCGGCGAGCAGGTCGGTGTCGACGAGCTGGGCTATCACATTTCCAGCATACTCAGCGGCATGTACAGTCTGGGCGGATTGCCGGACTGCGCCTTGCTGGAATACCGGGTACGCTTCGATCCGATTTTCGACGCGGTGAGTTATCAGGGCGGGCCGGATATCCGCACGGTAGTGTTTCGTGGGGTCCCGGTGATGGCCATGCTGCGGCTGCCGACCCGGGAATCGGGCGGCAAGGCCAACTTGCACCAGGGCGCGATCGGGGTCGGCATCGATTTGCGCGATGGCTCGACCTTTTCCGGCGTCCGGCGGGAGTCCCCGGTGGAGCATCATCCCGATACCGGCGGTACCATCGCCAGCCTGCAGATTCCCCACTGGGACGAGATCCTGGCCCTGACCGCGAGGTGTCACGATCTGGTGGGGCTGGGCTATCTGGGGGTGGACATCGTCATCGACCGCGACCTGGGGCCCCTCATGTTGGAGATGAACGCTCGCCCGGGATTGAGCATTCAGTTGGCCAACAACGCCGGTTTGTTGCCGCGCCTGAATCGGGTCCGCAGTTTGGAGACGGTGCCCGAATCGGTGGAAGAAAGGATTGTCCTGGCCAAGGAATTGGCGGCGAGCGTCTCGGGAAAACGCAACTCGCCGGAGCTTTGAGGTAAAATTGCGCGGCTGACCAAAAGGGCCAGTTTGCGTCATGAAATCGTCACGCGGGCCTGCTATAAAATCGGACTGCGTCGGAAACCTCAGGCTGCGGCCCGATGTCGCAGGCGGCCCGCTGATGTCCTGGCCGAACATCAACTGGAAACGAACGCGCTAACGCCGACGGCAGGGTCCACTGCCGGCAAAGTTCCGACAGCTTTTCTCAGATTCTCCATGCAGAAGTCGACGCTCGTATTTCTCCTGTTGTTGCTCAGCGCCTTGGCCTTCCAAGTCGGTCGCCAGAAATCGCTTAAGGCGGCCACCGGCCAGGTCAAGAATCTCCATTCCCTGCCGGTCTATTACGGTTACTACACGGCGCTCTGGTGTGGACTGCCGGCATTGCTGCTGTTGCTGCTGTGGCTGCTGTTCGAGACGCCCCTCATCACCCAGATGGTGATCGCCGATCTGCCGCCGGAACTGGCGAGCCTGCCGGGCGATCGGCTCAGCCTGCTGATCAACGATATCCGCAATGTCGTCAGCGGCCATATCGCGGCGAGCGAGCCGGCCATCCAGCTCGCCGCCGATCGTTACCGCGAACTCAAGGGTCTCAGCGACCTGATCTTGAGCCTGCTGGCAGTGAGCTTGGCGGTCGCCGGAGCCGCCTGGGCCCGGCAGCGCGTCGTCTGCGGCTTCCGTGCCCGCAACCGGGTCGAGAGCACGGTCATGGGCTTCCTCATTGGCAGTTCCCTGGTCGCGATCCTGACGACGATCGGGATTGTGCTGTCGGTGCTGTTCGAATCCATCCGGTTTTTCCAGCTGGTGCCCATCGGCGACTTTCTGTTCGGACTGGATTGGAGTCCCCAGGTTGCCATCCGTGCCGATCAGGTCGGGTCCTCCGGTGCGTTCGGCGCCATCCCGCTGTTCACCGGGACCTTGCTGATTGCTCTCATCGCCATGTCCGTGGCGGTTCCCATCGGATTGATGTCAGCCATTTACCTGGCCGAATATGCCAGCCGGAAGTTCCGCGCCGTGGCCAAGCCGCTGCTGGAAATCCTGGCGGGTATCCCGACGGTGGTGTACGGCTTCTTCGCGGCGCTTACGGTGGCGCCCTTCATTCGTGACGTTGGCGCCGACTTCGGCCTTTCGGTCTCCTCCGAGAGCGCCCTCGCCGCCGGGCTGGTGATGGGCATCATGATCATCCCCTTCGTGTCCTCGCTGTCCGACGACTTTATCAACGCCGTGCCGCAGTCTCTCCGGGATGGGGCTTATGCCTTGGGGGCGACGCAGTCCGAGACCATCCGCAAGGTGGTGATACCGGCGGCCCTGCCCGGCATCGTCGGCGGCATTCTGCTGGGCGTTTCCCGCGCCATCGGCGAGACCATGATCGTGGTGATGGCGGCGGGCCTGTCGGCCAATCTCACCTTTAATCCGTTGAGCGCGGTCACCACGGTGACCACCCAGATCGTCACCCTGCTGGTGGGCGATCAGGAGTTTGACAGCCCCAAGACGCTTGCCGCTTTCGCGCTGGGCCTGATCCTCTTTCTGGTGACTTTGGCGCTCAACGTTCTCGCTTTGCACATCGTCCGTAAGTATCGGGAGCAGTATGAGTAAGCCGAACGAGCGCATCCGCCGCACCCACGAGAAGGTGATGGCGGGCCTGGCCAGGCGGCGCGCCGCCGAGAGCCGCTTCCGTCTGTACGGGCTGGCGTCCATTGCCGGTGGCTTGTGTTTCCTGTTCATCATGTTCGGCAGCATCATCCATCATGCCGGCGCGGCGTTCCAGCAGACTTTCATGGCCCTGGATGTACAGTTCGACCAACAGCTGCTGGCGCCCGACGGCAAGTGGGACGATGAGGTGTTGCAGGCCGCGGACTACGGTGCATTGCTGAAGCAAAGCTTGGCGGCCTTGTTTCCCGATGAGACCCTGGACCGGCAACAGAAACGGGCGCTGTCGGCGTTGCTGAGTAGCGGCGCCGGCTATGAGCTGCGCAACATCCTGGTGGCCGACCGGGAGTTGTTGGGCACGACCCAAAGGGTATGGCTGCCGGCTTCCGACGATGTGGACTTGTACGCCAAGGGACAGATCGACCGGACCATTCAGGAATCGGAGCGGCGATTGAATGACCAGCAGTTGGGCTGGCTCGATAAGATTCAGGCGCAGGGTCGTCTGCAGAAGCGATTCAACCGGACGTTCTTCACGGCCGGCGACTCACGCGAACCGGAGTTGGCCGGGATTCGTGGCGCCATGACGGGCTCCATGCTGACCTTGCTGGTGACCCTGTTATTGTCACTTCCCATCGGGATCGCCACTGCGGTTTACCTGGAGGAGTTCGCACCCCGCAACCGCTGGACCGACATCATCGAGGTCAACATCAACAATTTGGCGGCGGTGCCGTCCATCGTCTTCGGCTTGTTGGGGCTGGCGGTGTTCATCAACTTTTTCGGGTTGACCCGATCGTCGCCACTGGTGGGCGGCATCGTGCTCACCCTGATGACGCTGCCGGTCATCATCATCGCCGGGCGGTCCGCCCTCAAGTCGGTGCCACCGTCGATCCGCGAGGCGGCGCTCGGGATCGGCGCTTCCCAGATGCAGACGGTGTTTCACCATGTGCTGCCGCTGGCAATGCCCGGCATGATGACCGGCGCCATCATCGGCATGGCGCGCGCGCTGGGGGAAAGCGCGCCGTTGCTGATGGTGGGCATGGTGGCCTTTATCGTCGACATCCCCGGTGGCATCACCGAACCGGCCACGGTGTTGCCGGTGCAAATCTATCTGTGGGCCGACAGTCCGGAGCGCGGCTTCGTCGAGCGCACGTCGGCGGCGATTTTGGTGCTGTTGGCCTTCCTGATCGTCATGAACGGCACCGCGGTTTATCTCCGCAAACGCTTCGAACGGCGTTGGTGAAGGCATCGATCCGGTGTTCCGCCGCGGTTTTTCCGTAGATATCCAACCAGAGAGCTTCAGGATGCGAAATCCCGAAAAGCAGCCGTCCACCGCGGCGTTTTCCCGCGAACATGCAGCCACAGTCGGCGAGGTCCACGCCCCGCGCGCGCGCATTCAGTGCCGTACGGTCGACGTTCACTACGGTGAAAAGCACGCCATCCACGACGTCAACCTGGATATCGGCCATAACGAGGTGATCGCCCTGATCGGCCCCTCCGGATGCGGCAAGTCGACCTTTTTGCGCTGTCTCAACCGGATGAACGACACCATCGTCGGTTGCCGCGTGACCGGCGAGATCCTGATGGACGGCCAGAATATCTACGACGAGAGCATGGACGTGGTGCCGCTGCGAGCCCAGGTGGGCATGGTGTTCCAGAAGCCCAATCCTATCCCCAAGAGCATCTTCGAGAATGTGGCCTACGGCCCGCGTATCCATGGTCTGGCCGGCAGCAAGCTGGAGTTGGAAGAGATCGTGGAGACTTCGCTGCGCCGGGCCGGCCTTTGGGACGAAGTGAAGGATCAGCTGCTGCACCCTGGCACCAGCTTGTCCGGGGGCCAGCAGCAGCGGCTTTGCATCGCGCGGACCATCGCGGTCAATCCGGAGGTGATTCTGATGGACGAGCCGTGCTCGGCACTGGATCCCATTGCGACCGCCAAGATCGAGCAATTGATCGACGAATTGCGGGAAGATTACACCATCGCCATCGTCACCCATTCCATGCAACAGGCTGCCCGGGTTTCCCAGCGCACCGCTTATTTCCACCTGGGCCGGCTGATCGAGGTGGGGGATACCGCGCAGATTTTCACCAATCCGCGGCATCAGCTGACTGAAGACTACATCACCGGCCGCTTTGGCTAAGTGCCCGCGGCGCCAGTTTCCATAGTAGAATCCGCAAGTTTGACGGGGTGCGGCGATTCGGATGCATCGTTTGGCGGCGCTTCCCGCAGCGTTGAACCGTTGGATTTTGCCATGATCAGATTCCCCGCATACCTTCTTATCCTGCTGGCGATCCTGGGCTTGGGAGGCTGCGCCTCGACCCGCCAGCTCAGCATCGGTACGCCCGCTCACAGTACCGCCCCGATCGCGGTCCTGCCGGGTGCGGTTGTGGTGGATGGCGACGAATACTACCTGCAACTGGTGTCCGAGCCGGTGTTCAAGGAGGCGGACAAGCAGGGCGGCAGTTGCCGGGAGTTCGGTTCCAGCTATGCCAAGGGCTCTGCCAATACCACCCTGATGTTTCAGGTGCATCAGGAAGCCTTGAATTATTCGCGGGAAGTTCCGGCCTTGGTGTTCCAAACCGACGCCGGTCGTTGCGGTTTCAGCCTGGAAGCCAAGAAAACCTATCTGACGCCCTGGATGCGCCTGGAGAGTGGCAAGGAGCTGCAGGTGGACTACAGCTTCTTGCGCAGCGACACCGGCGGCGTGGACGTTGGACGGATCGGCAGCGATGTCAATGTTGCCAGCAACGTGCTGGCGTTCAGCGGAGTCGGAACCGGCGTGGCGCTGGTGGGCAAGGTGGCTTCCGGCTGGATGCTCAATCAGGGGCAGAGCCCGGCAGCACCGGGCAATTCCCCCGAGGCCGGCCGCCGTCACCAGGAAACCCGGACCCTGCCTCCACTGGTGAGCGGGGCGGGCTCAGCCGTGGCATTGTCCCAGACGCGATTTCCGGTTTACGAGGTGGCCGAAGGCCGGATCAACCCGCTTCCGGCAGACCCGGACAATGTCGGTGAATTGAAGGTTTACGCCGATCTGAAGCCTTCCCTGTTGTTGCGGAGCGGTTCTAACGGTTTGCCGGATGCGCGTGACCTGTCATTGGAGGAATTGCTTCACGCCCCCATGCAAAGCGGTCACGGAAGCGTCGAATTGGAACGCTTGGTCCAACAGGCGGAGGACGGCGTCAGACCCAATCTGCAGCCCGATTGGGGCAACTATCGCGAAGTGGAGCAGCAGTGCCGTAAA
>VEPB01000390.1 GCA_012026715.1 Methylococcaceae bacterium
CGCACTCGGGTCGGTACCCGGCATCGCGGGTATCGGATCAGCTTCCGCCGCCTCGTCGTGGCTCTCCTCGGACGGGTCAGCAGACTGATTCCCGGCGCGCTCCCATGAATCCTGCTGAGTGTCCGCCAATTCGTCCGGAATCCCCGAATCGGAAGGAGCGATCCCCCACAAGGGATTGGCCGGCCGATCCGCAGCCCGGCGGCGGGCTTTACGGTCCCGGGCCGCCACCGGCTCCGGCCCGGCGCGTTGCCCCGAGCCTGCCCCGACATCGGCGCCGGCGCTTTCCCCCTCCCCATCAAGCCCGATCGGCGGCGCGCCATCAAGATCCAATGCAGCCGACAACTGTTCGGCTTGCTCCGTTGCCGGCATGAGATCCGGGATTGGGTCGGATTGCCCATCGGGTCCGTCCCTGTCGCCCCGGGAAGAGTCCTCCAGCACCAAGCCATCGCCCGGCTCCGCATCGATCTCCACTGCCACGCCTGGCTCGGCAACATCCGGCATGCCAGCCTGATCGGCGGAAAAACCTCTCCCCTCTTCTGGCGGAACCGCTGCCGCTAGGCCCTGGTCAAGCTTGCTCAGCGCTTCCAAGCGCTCCGCCAGCGCTGCGGCGGTCGCCGTCAACTGCCGATCGCTCAACTTGACGAGGCTGTCCCCCAGATTCTTCAGGGCGTCTTTGTCTTTGCCGAGCAGCGCCCGCGCCAAGGCACCGGTGCAGCGTTTCTCCTCCGCCACGACAGCTTGCGCCAGTTGCTCCGCAGCCGCAGCCTCCAGCCGATAGAGTTCCGCCAGTCGGGTGGACAGCGCCTTGACGCGGCGCGACTCTCCCGAACGTAACCGGTCGAGCATCGCGGCAACGGCGGTCACCAACCGGCGTTGCCGCACCCGGCCGGCGACCACCGCCATCACCGCCGCCACGACCGAAACCAGCAGCAGTTCCCCCAATAGAATCCAAGCGACCAGACTCATGACTGTTCCAGCGAATCGGGCGGCAACTCCGGCAGCAGCTCGTCCAGCATCCGTCGCTCGGTGCGGCCGAAGACTTCCAGCATGCGCTTGCGGCTGGCCTGCAACTCTTCGGCGGCGGCGGTCTCTCCAAACATCTTGGTGTATTCGCTGGAAACCTCATCCAAGGTATCCAGAGCCAGCGACAGCTGGTGATTGATGCGTTCCGCCCGTGCCTGGGACTCCACCGCCTCCGCCTGCGCCGCCGCCATCTTCCGCTCCCAGGCCAAGACTTCGGCGCTCGGCAGTTTTGGCTGCTCCTTGAGATGGCTGATGAGATCGCCGATCAGCCGGCAATACGGCTCGGAAACGCCGTGAACGTAGTGATCGAGCTCGGCGAGCTTGAGCGCGTCGCGATCGAGAAACGCGCGAATCACATGGCGGTAAAGCTCGTTTTCCTTCATTGCGACCGCGTTCACCGATTCCCGCCGGGCATCTTCCGGCAAGCCTTCGATTCCCCCGAACAATTGTCCGTTGAGCTGGGCCAGGCGCTCATCCATCTGGGCATTGACCCGTTGGACCAGTTCCCCTGCGCTGGCGCGGTCGCGCTGGTGATTGCGACTCCGCCGCCACAGGACAAAAACCAGGACTGCCAGCAACAGCAGCAGCACCTCCAATCCCAGAACAGCAGTGAGTGAATGGATTTCGATCATGACAGACCTGGGGATTCGGGCATCAAGGACTCAGTTTATCGAGCAATTCGTCAACGGCCGCCTGGCTGCGGCTCCGCACCATCCGGTAGACCAGGTAACCGATCAGGCCAACCACCAAGTTGACTCCGACCGCGACACCGAGCGTCACCAGCCAATTCGGCCCGGCCCTGGGAGGCGCGGGCGGAGCGGCTGTCTCAAGCGGCGGAGGCTGGGCCACTTCGCCTGCGTTCTCAACCGGTTCGGAAATCACCACCGGCTTCAGCGTCAGCTTGAATTCCTGGCCTGCCGGGGTCTTGCCGACAGCCACCAGATTCACCACCACCTTGCCGCCCGGCGCCGGCGAGTTCACCGCCAATTGCCAGGTTTCGCCCTGCCGAACCGCTTCGCCGGCCGCTGTCTCGCCGCTACCGTAAGCGATCTGGGCAGCGATCGACAGACTATCCAGAACCGCAACGGACGGGTCCGGAGTCATGGTAATCCGCTCCTGGGGGGCATCACCCTCGGTCACCCTCTCGGTAGCCACCTTGATGGGTGACTCGATCACCCGGAAGTTCTGGCTGTATTCGCGCTGGAAGGTCTTGCCGTCGGCCACCACGGTAACCCTGTATTCGCCCGGATCGAGCGCCTGCCCGAATTGATAGGAAAACGTCCCGACCGGCTTCGCCCCGCGCTGCAACACCACTTCCTCACTGTGGTCGGGCCGGTGGCCGAAAGCCCCCTTCACGCTGATCAGGCCCAGAAAATCCTCCCGCTCGATGGGGGCGCCGTTCTCGGTGAACTGCACCGAAAGCACCGGCTTTTCGTCCCGGGTGACAAAGCTCGGCAGCACGCCCGGCACCATCTTGAGGTTGGTGACGACCAACACCTGATTGGCCGGATCGGCTTGGGCATCCAGCGTCCAGGCGCCGGCAGGCGGTTTCGGCACGGTGATCAGGTCGTAGCCCGCCTCGTGCACCCAGCGGGCGCCAAAGGCGGGCTTGGCCTGGGAAATCTCGGTCTGGTCCGGCGTGAGCAAACGGGTCGGCTTGGCGGCCGGAGGCAGCATCACCAGCACCGTGAACTCGTCGATGCCGGCATCCACATTGAAGCGGTTGTCTTTCAGTGGCACGCTGTCGTGGGGGGTGGACTGGTTGAATATCTGAACGAAGCTGCGCTGCATCTGTTCGGCGTCCTGGGCGGTCTCGTTCCAGCCCTCGGTGGCCATGGCCAACTGCCGCATCAGGTCCTGGTCGGCCTGGTCCGACAGGGCAATGGTATGGACCTTGACGCCCTCCTGCTGCAGTCTAGGGATCAACTCGTTGACGATGCGCTCCCGCGAGGCGCGGCTGTCATCGGCATTCTTGGAGACGTCCACCATGCCGTCGGTGAGCAGCACGATGTGGCGCCGCCCCGCCGCAGCGCCGTTCGCTTCCCAGTCCTGGTTGGCCGCTTTCAGGACCTCCTCGATGTTGGTGAAGAGCCCGCGGGCGTTGATCTGTTCCGCTGCCTTGAGGGCCTGCGCCTTCCAGGCCTGGTCAATGGCCCCGACCGGCACCAGCGCCTGGGGATGAGTGTCGAACAGCCACACCCCGCCGCGGGCACCTTCCGGAAACAGGTTGACCAGCAATTTCAGGGCGGGAACGCGCAGGTTGCGGGGATCGCTGTTCTTCATGCTGCCGGAGGTGTCGATGAGCACCCGTACGTCGTTGGCGGCCTCTTCGGCGAAAAGCGCCGGCGGCACCAGCAACATCAAGACGGCAATCAATGGGATCAGACGATTCATCGGACCAACGCGGGCAACTGCCATCACTATAGTTCAAAGGCTTGCGAGATGAGACGGCAACGACCATCTCTGGTATGATCCACGGCCCGTCCCGAGGCTGGCGCAAGGCTTTACTACACACTCCCGTCTGCGAATTCGGCACACCCGCCGGCGACTTTTCCCTGCCCGGCACCGACGGCCGGATCTGGTCGCTGGAGCAATGCCGCGGCGACAACGGCTTGTTGGTCATGTTCATCTGCAACCATTGCCCCTATGTGAAGGCGGTGCGCGACCGCATCATCCGCGACGTGCGCGAGCTCCGGCAACTGGGCATCGGCAGCGTCGCCATCATGTCCAACGACCCGGAGGACTATCCGGAGGATGCCTTCGAAACCATGCAGCAGGTGGCGCGCGAATACGATTACCCGTTTCCTTATCTGCTGGATGCCAGTCAGGAGATCGCCAAGGCCTACGGCGCGGTGTGCACTCCGGACTTCTTCGGCTACAACGGCAGGCTCGAACTGCAGTACCGCGGCCGGATCGATGCCAGCGGCAAGCAGCCGGCCGAACCGGGCTCCCGGCGGGACTTGTTCGAGGCCATGAAGCAGATCGCCGAAACCGGCCAGGGCCCCAGGGAGCAGATCGCCAGTATGGGCTGCTCCATCAAATGGCGCGGCCACTAATTTCATTCCACCCAAGCTGAAATCAAAGGAGACCATATGGGCTTCAAACGCATGACCGACCTGGACCTCAAGGGCAAGCGGGTGTTCATCCGCGCCGATTTGAACGTTCCGGTCAAAGACGGCAAGGTAACCTCCGACGCCCGCATCACTGCCTCCATGGCCACCATCAACCATTGCCTGGGTGCCGGCGCCAAGGTCATGGTGACCTCCCACCTCGGCCGCCCGGAAGAAGGCGTCTACAGCGAGGAGAACTCCCTCAAGCCGGTGGCCGACAACATCGCCGCCCGCATCGGCAAGCCGGTCCGGCTGATCAAGGACTGGATCGACGGCGGCTTCGAAGTCGCCGACGGCGAACTGGTGCTGCTGGAGAACTGCCGTTTCAACAAGGGCGAGAAGAAGAACGTCGACGATACCGCCAAGAAATACGCCGCCCTGTGCGACGTGTTCGTGATGGACGCGTTCGGCACCGCCCACCGGGCCGAAGCCTCCACCCACGGCATCGCCAAGTTCGCTCCCATCGCCTGTGCCGGCATCCTGCTCACCGAGGAACTGGACGCGCTGGGCAAGGCGCTGGCCAATCCGGCCCGCCCCTTGGTGGCCATCGTCGGCGGCAGCAAGGTCTCCACCAAGCTGACGGTGCTGGAATCCCTGTCGGAAAAGGTCGACCAACTGGTGGTGGGCGGCGGCATCGCCAACACCTTCCTCAAGGCCGTCGGCAAGCCGGTGGGCAAGTCGCTGTGCGAGGACGACCTGGTTCCCACCGCCCGCATCCTCATGGATAAGATGAACGCCCGCGGCGCGACCATTCCCATCGCCGAAGACGTGGTGGTGGGCAAGCAGTTCGATGCCAACGAACCCGCCGTGCTGAAATCGGCGGGCGAAGTCACCGACGACGAGATGATCTTCGACATCGGCCCCAAGGCCGCCCGGCAACTGGCGGACATCATCATGAAGGCCGGCACCGTGGTGTGGACCGGCCCCGTGGGCGTGTTCGAGTTCGACCAGTTCGGCGCCGGCACCCAGACGGTGGCCGATGCCATCGCCAAGACCCCCGCCTTCACCCTGGCCGGCGGCGGCGACACCATCGCGGCGATCCAAAAGTACGGCATTTACGACCAGGTGTCTTACATCTCCACGGCCGGCGGCGCATTCCTGGAGTACCTGGAAGGCAAGATTCTGCCTGCCGTGGCCATCCTGGAGGAACGCGGCTGAGACCCTCCCCGGCCCTGCCGGAGGCCGCCTACTGAACGGCCGCTGGCGCAGGATTCGCCATCTGCCGCTGTACAGCCGGCGGCGATTGGGATAAAAAGACGACTTAGCCAGTCATATTTTTTGTTTTTCAGCAACTTGATTTGAGAGGTACCCGAGTGGCACGAGTAACCGTAGAGGACTGCCTGGACAAGGTGGACAACCGCTTCCAGCTGGTCCTGCTGGCATCGAAACGGGCACGCCAGCTGGCGCGGCATTCCGACGACGCCAAGCTCCCCTGGCAGAACGACAAGCCGACGGTCATGGCTCTGCGGGAAATCGCCGCCAACCTGATCACCCGCGAATATCTCAAGGAGCCGGTCAAGCACGAGCGTTTCACCATCAATCGGCCCACCTTCAAAGTCCGCGACGACGACCTGTCGGACCTGGACGACGACTTGTAAGCCGCGCCCGCCGGGTCCCACCATGGCCGGAAAGTACAGCAATACAGCGTTGTACCCGCGCTCCGATCCGGCTTGCGAATTCAGCCCGGTCATTCCGGCGGCGCCCGAATCCGCGCCGCCGCCCCCCGCAGAACCGACCGAGCGCCCCCAGGACAAGCTCATCCGCCGGCTGACCGGCATGCTGGCCGAATACCTTGAGCCGCCCCAGGTCGAGGAGGTGGAGCGCGCCTATCAGCTGGCCGCCCGCTCCCACGAGGGCCAGTTCCGGGTCAGCGGCGAACCCTACATCTGCCATCCCATCGCGGTCGCCATCATCCTGGCCTCGATGCGGATGGACACCAAGGGCGTGATGGCCGCCCTGCTGCACGACGTCATCGAAGACACGCCGGTCACCAAAAACCAGCTGGGAGAGTCTTTCGGACCGGAAGTGGCCGAACTGGTGGACGGGGTCAGCAAGCTGACCCAGCTGGATTGCAAGTCCAGGGCCGAAGCCCAGGCCCAGAACGTCCGCAAGATGGTCATGGCCATGGTCAAGGACCTGCGGGTCATCATGGTCAAGCTGGCCGACCGGCTCCACAACATGCGCACCCTGGACGTGATGAGCCCGGAGCGCCGCCGCCGCATCGCCCGCGAGACCCTGGACATCTATGCCCCCATCGCCAGCCGGCTGGGCATGAACGAATTGCGGCTGGAACTGGAGGAAAAGGGCTTCACCGCCCTCCATCCGTTGCGCTCGCGGGTGCTGGCCAGCGCGGTGCGCAAGGCGCGCGGCAACCGCAAGGAAGTGGTGACCACGGTGGAGCAGGCCATCAACAAGCGCCTGGCGGAATCGGGGCTGGACAACTGCCGCGTCAACGGACGCGAAAAGCACCTGTACAGCCTGTACCAGAAGATGCGGAGCAAGCATCTGTCATTCAACGAGGTGATGGACGTCTATGCCTTCCGCGTCATCGTTGACCAGGTGGACCAGTGCTACCGGGCGCTGGGGGTGGTCCATAACCTCTACAAGCCGGTGCCGGGACGCTTCAAGGACTACATCGCGGTACCCAAGGCCAACGGCTACCAATCCCTCCATACCGTGCTGGTGGGACCGTCGGGCCAGCCTCTGGAAATCCAGATTCGCACCCGCAGCATGAACCGCCTGGCGGAATCCGGCATCGCCGCCCACTGGCTGTACAAGACCGATGCCGGCGCCATCTCCGGTTCCCAGATCCGCGCCCACGAGTGGCTGCAGGATCTCTTGGAAATTCAGAAAAATGCCGGCGACTCCCTCGAGTTCCTCGACAACCTCAAGGTGGACCTGTTCCAGCACGAAGTCTACGTGCTCACCCCCAAGGGCCGCATCGTCAAGCTGCCGCAGGGAGCCACGGTGGTGGACTTCGCCTATTCGGTGCATACCGACGTGGGCAATTCCTGCGTCTCCGCCCGCATCGACCGGGTGCTGTCGCCGCTCCAGACGGCGCTGGCCAACGGCCAGACCGTGGAAATCGTCACCGCCCCGTGGGCCCGGCCCAATCCCATGTGGCTCAACTACGTGGTGACCGCCAAGGCGCGCTCCGCGATACGGGCCTACCTGCGCAACTTCAAGAAACAGGAAGCCATCACCTTCGGCCGGCGACTGTTGGAGAAGGAGCTGAACGAGCATGGCCTGCACCTCGAGGATGTGGTCAGCGCCGGAATGGGGGAGTTGCTGAAGACCCTGGAATGTCCCAGTCTCGATGCCTTGCTGGAGGACATCGGCCTGGGCAACCGGCTGCCGTTCCTGGTGGTGAGGCTGCTGACCCAGGGCGATGCCAGCGCCGACGCCAACCGTACCCCACGCGCCGAGCGGCCCTTGGCGCCCCTGATCATCAAGGGCTCGGAGGGCATGGTGGTGAACCTGGCGAAGTGCTGCAAGCCCATTCCGGGCGACCCCATCGTCGGCTATTTCAATCCGGGCAAGGGCATCGTGATCCACGTGGGCGATTGCCGCAACCTGCCGGACATCCGCAAAAAGCAGTTCAATCCCCTCAACGTGGAATGGGCGCGCAACGTCAGCGGCGAATTCCCGGTAGAGATTCGCCTGGAACTGCTCAACAAGGTGGGAACCCTGGCCAAGGTGGCCGCCACCATTTCGCGCATGCGCTCCAACATCGAGAACGTGCAGATCACCGACCAGGACCCTCACACCTCGACGGATCTGATCACCCTATCGGTGAAGGACCGGGTGCATCTGGCCAACGTCATGCGGGAGCTGCGCAAGCTCAACGTGGTCATGAAGATTTCCCGCGTCAAGTCCGATCCCAGAAAACGCAAGAATGACAAGACAAACTATCCAGACTGACCGGGCGCCCAAGGCCATCGGCACCTATTCCCAGGCGGTGCGCGCCGGCGACACCGTGTATCTGTCCGGCCAGATCCCCCTCGATCCCGCCACCATGAATCTGGTGGAAGGCGGCATGGAGGCTCAGATCCGCCGGGTGTTCGACAACCTGTCCGCGGTGGCGGAGGCGGCCGGCGGCAGTCTCGATGACACCGTCAAACTCAACGTCTACCTGACCGACCTCGGCCACTTCGCCCTGGTCAACGAGATCATGGCCGGCTATTTCACCGAGCCCTATCCGGCCCGTGCCGCCGTGGGCGTGGCCGCGCTGCCACGCGGGGCCGCGGTGGAGATGGACGCGGTGCTGGTGCTGGGCTGATCCTGGCACCGCCATGCAATGAATTCCCCCGCAGGCCTGGACAGCCTGCCCCTGGCCGGTCTCAAGGGAATCGGCCGCAAGACCCTGGAACGACTGGACAAGCTCGGGCTGCGCACGGTTCAAGACCTGCTGTTCCATCTCCCCCTGCGCTATCAGGACCGCACTCGGCTCCAGCCCCTGGGGATGCTCCAACCCGGTGACTGGGCACTGGTGGAAGGGCGGGTCGAACTGACCGAATCCGGCGGCGGACGGCGTTCCTCTCTCGTGTGCCGCATCGCCGACGGCAGCGGCAGCCTGGTGTGGCGATTCTTCCACTACTCCGCAGCCCAGCGCGCCCGGCTCAACCCCGGCGCCCGCGTCCAGGGTTACGGTGAGGTGCGGCTGGGCTATTACGGCCCGGAAATGACCCACCCGGACTACCATCACCTGGCCGAAGGCGAGGCGGGCAGCACCGCCAGCGCGCTGACGCCGGTCTATCCGCTGACCGAAGGGCTACACCAGAAAACCCTGCAAAAGCTGATGGATCAGGCCCTGGCGCTGGCCCGCACGCATGGCGTGAGCGATCCCCTGAATCACCTGGCGCCCTCCGAATCCCTGGACGTCCCTCACCTGATCGACGCCCTTCGACTGCTCCACGCGCCACCGGCCCAGGGTAAGCCCGCCGACCTGGAACGGGCGCGGCGCCGCATCGCCTTCGAGGAACTGGTGGCCCACCAGCTGGGGGGCAGGCGGCTGCGCGCGCGGGTGCGGCACCAGGGGGCACCCTCGCTGCGGCTGGACGATGAAACGGCCGAGGGTTTCCGGAGCATGCTGCCGTTCCGGCCCACCGAGGCTCAGCGCCGGGTGATGGCGGAAATCGCCGCCGACCTGGCAAACGACAAGCCCATGATGCGGCTGGTGCAGGGCGACGTGGGCTCGGGCAAGACCGTGGTGGCGGCCTGGGCGGCACTGGCAGCCCTGGCCAGCGGCTACCAGGTGGCGCTGATGGCCCCCACCGCGCTGCTGGCGGAACAGCACCATCGTAACCTCAGCGGGTGGATCGGCGGCCTGGGCTACGGGGTGGCGCTGCTGGCCGGAAAATCCAAGGGCACGGCGCGGCAGGCCGTTCTGGACCAACTGGTGAACGGCTCCGCCGGGCTGGCCATCGGCACCCACGCGCTGTTCCAGCAGGAGGTGGCGTTTCGCCGCCTAGGGCTGGTGATCATCGACGAACAGCACCGGTTCGGCGTGCACCAGCGGCTGGCTCTGCGGGAGAAGGGAGCGGATGGTCTCACCCCGCACCAGCTCATCATGACCGCCACCCCCATCCCCCGCACCTTGGCCATGCTGGGCTACGCCGACCTGGACCTGTCGGTGATCGATCAGTTGCCGCCGGGACGCACCCCGGTGAAGACCGTCGCGCTGTCCGCGGCGCGGCGGGCCGAGGTGATCGACCGCATCGTCCACCGGGTGCGGGCCGGCGGCCAGGTCTACTGGGTCTGCACCCTCATCGAGGAATCCGAGCTGCTGCAGTGCGAAGCGGCGGAGAACACCCATCGCCAGCTGCAGGAAGCCCTGCCCGGTCTGCGGGTCGCCCTGCTCCACGGCCGCATGAAGCCGGACCAGAAGGAAGCCGTGATGGCCGCCTTCAAGGCCGGCGATGGCGATCTGCTGGTAGCCACCACCGTGATCGAGGTGGGGGTGGATGTACCCAACGCCACCCTGATGGTGATCGAGAACGCCGAGCGGCTAGGACTGGCCCAACTCCACCAGCTGCGCGGCCGGGTCGGACGGGGTAGCGGCGAGAGCCATTGCGTGCTGCTGTACCAGCCACCGCTGTCGAACGGCGCGCGCCAACGATTGGGTGTGATGCGGGAATCCAACGACGGCTTCTACATCGCCGAGCGCGACCTGCAATTGCGGGGCCCCGGAGAACTGCTCGGGGTACGCCAGGCCGGCAATTTTCAACTCCGCATCGCCGACCTGGGCCGGGATTCCGAATTGCTGGAACAGGCCAAGGATCTCAGCGACCGGCTGCTGGAACAACATCCCGACGCCGTCGCCACCCTGCTGGAGCGCTGGCTGCCGGATGCCTCGCGGGTCGCGGCGGTCTGATCCGGCTTACGGGGCAAGCACGGAATAAATCCATCCTGGATCTCTCAGCGCCCGTCACCGGAAAACGTGGCTCCCCGGTGCCTCACCAAATCACCGGTTCCCTAGCTTTCGGAAGAATTCGGGCCATATTCCCCATCCCCATTCACCTTACATTCACCCGCGGCTGCGTACTCTGCACCCCGCGAGCGCCGACACGGACACAGGGCGGCCCCACATCCCTGTGCGGCGGCTCGCGAATCCAAGCGGGGGCGGCATGCCCCCGCTCCTATTGAGCACACTGATATGGAGTACAGCAATGAATGTTCGTAAGCTTTCCGCCGTGGCAGTCACCGCATTGGGACTGGCATGGACCGGCGCCGCCGGTGCCGCTCAGACGCCGAATTACTACGAATGCGCGGGGAAGAACGCCAACCTGACCCTGATCGTGGGCAGCAAGGCAGAAGTCGGCATCCTGCCGCCGCAGACCACCCTCAATCTGGAATTGGGCAAGAAGAGCTATTCCTTTTCCGAGGGAGACATCGAGACCGAACGGACCCGCATCGGGGACTTGAAGGAAGTCACCCTGGAGCACATCCCGGACCTTCACATCAAGTTCGCCTCGGTGGTGATCCCCGAGGTTTCCCTAGGCGACGGCCCGGTCAGTTTCAAGAGCCAGCTGATCCTGACCACCCTGAATACCCCCTTCAGCCCCATCCCGTTCGAGGGCGTGGTCAATCCCTCCCGCTATATCGACCTGAATTGCACCGCCTCGCTGGTTTATTTCTGACGGCAAAGGCTATTTCAGCCCCGGCCGCGCCCTCCGGCCAGGGGCTGAAGCCCCTCCGCGACGGGAGGGCCGCCCCCGCCCCGCTCGACCTTGCCCACCTCTCCGAAACCGCAGTTCCGTCGGGACAGCATGGGAACATGCGGAGCGGTTGCGTATACTTAGCGGCTTTTCTGGCCCCGTCCGATCAGCCCGCGAGTACCCCATGAGCGAAATCCACTACGAAGTACGCGAGAAGGATCTGATCGCGTTCAACGAACACCAGATGCAGAACACCGAGTCGGTGCAGAAGGTGCTGCGCCGCCACCAGGCGATCCTGCCGGGCATCCTGGTGGTGCTGTCCCTGCTGCTGATGCTGCTGGCCCAGGACATCCTGGCTGGCGTGGTGGTAGGGGTGGTGGCGGCCCTGTGGGGCGGGCTGTCGCCCATCTATCTGAAATGGAACTGGCGCAAGCAGCTGAAGCAGATGTACAGCGACGAGGAAAAGGCCTGCATCCTGGGCCATTACACCCTCAAGATCGAACCCAAGGAACTGGTGGAAACCACCAGCCAAGGCGAGTCCCGCATGCCCTGGAAGGACATCCTGCGGATCGAGGCGGACAAGCACTATGCCTTCATCTTTATCAGCCTGGACACCGCCCTGATCATCCCCCGCGCCACCGTCAGCAAGGGTGCCCTGCACGAGTTTGTCAAACAGGTGGACCGTCACATCACCGAAGCCGAATAGCCCGACCTCGCTCCGCCACCAGCGCCATGATCCGCTTCCAGTCACTGTCTCTGCGGCGCGGCACGCGGCTGCTGTTCGACGACGCCGAGCTCACGGTCAATCCCGGCGACAAGGTGGGTCTCACCGGCGCCAACGGTGCCGGCAAGTCCAGCCTGTTCGGGCTGTTCCTGGGCGAACTCCAGGCCGATGGCGGCGCCTTGAGCTGGCCGCCCAACTGGACTGTGGCCCACGTCGCCCAGGAAACCGACGCCTCGTCCCGTCCCGCCATCGACTACGTGCTGGACGGCGATCGCGAACTGCGCAACATCGAGGCCCGGCTGGCCCTGGCGGAGCGGGACCACGACGGCGTCGCGGCGGCCCGGCTGCACGACCGGCTCGACCAGATCGGCGGCTACCAGGCCCGCGCCCGCGCCGCCAAACTGATGAGCGGCCTGGGCTTCGAATCCGGGGCCGAGACCCGCCCGGTGACGGAGTTCTCCGGCGGCTGGCGGATGCGGCTCAACCTGGCGCAAGCGCTGATGTGCCGCTCCGACCTGTTGCTGCTGGACGAACCCACCAATCATCTGGATTTGGACGCGGTCATCTGGCTGCAGGATTGGCTGGCCGGCTATCAAGGCACCCTGCTGCTGATCTCCCACGACCGCGATGTGCTGGATGCGGTGACCGACCACATCATCCACATCGAGAACCAGAAGCTGACCCTGTACACCGGCAACTACTCCGCCTTCGAGGTTCGCCGCGCCGAACTGCTGGCCCAGCGCCAGGCCGCCTACGACCGGCAGCAACGGGAAATCGCCCACATCCGCTCCTTCGTGGACCGGTTCCGCGCCAAGGCCACCAAGGCGCGCCAGGCCCAAAGCCGGCTCAAGGCGCTCGACCGGATGGAGCTGATCGCCCAGGCCCATGCCGACTCCCCCTTCAACTTCGAGTTCCGCGAGCCGGCCAAGCTGCCCCAGCCCCTGCTGGTGCTGGACCGGGCCAGCGCCGGCTACGGCGAACGGCCGCTGCTGGGCGGAATCAGCCTGACGCTGGCGCCGGGCGACCGCATCGGCCTGCTGGGCGCCAACGGCGCCGGCAAGTCCACCCTCATGAAGACCCTGGCCGGTGCGCTCCCGCTGCTCGACGGCAGCAGGATCGAGGCGCAAGACCTGGCCCTGGGCTATTTCGCCCAGCACCAGCTGGAACAACTCGATCCGGAACAGTCGCCGCTGTGGCATCTTCAACAGCTAGACCGCAAGGCCAGCGACAAGGAGCTGCGCAGCTTTCTCGGCGGCTTCGGCTTCCAGGGCGACCGCGCCCTCGATCCCGTCGCCCCCTTTTCCGGCGGCGAGAAAGCGCGGCTGGCGCTGGCCCTGCTGGTCTACCGACGGCCCAACCTGCTGCTGCTGGACGAGCCCACCAACCACCTGGACCTGGAGATGCGTTTCGCCCTCAGCCGGGCGCTGCAGGATTATTCCGGCGCCCTGGTGGTGGTGTCCCACGACCGCCACGTGCTGCGCACGGTGGCCGACCGCTTCTGGTATGTTGCCGACGGCAACCTCAGCGAATTCGACGGCGACCTGGACGATTACCGGCAGCTTTTGGCCGAACGCCGCAATTCCGCAGGCGACTCTGGTGAACCGGCCAAACCGGCGGTGTCCCGCAAGGACCAGCGGCGAGCGGACGCCGGACGCCGCCAGCAGCTGCGCCCGCTGCAGCAAGCCTTGGCGGCTGCGGAGCGGGAGCTGGAACGGTTACATCAGCGCCAGTCGCAGATCGAGTCGGATTTGGCAGACCAAACCCTCTACGCCAACGAAGGCAAGGAACGGCTGAAAACCCTGCTGCAGGAGAAGGCCGGGCTGGAAAAGGCGTTGGAAGCCGCCGAAATCCGCTGGCTGGAGGCCGGCGAAGCGCTCGAATCGGCTGAGAAACAGAATGCCGCCTGACCCATGACCGCCCTGATCCGGCTGTTCGCCGACATCTGCCTGTTCCGCAAGGGACCGCAGCATCTCCCCGCATCGAGTCTGTTGCTGGCGCTGGCCGGAAGCTTCTATCTGGTCACCGGCTGGATTCTTCTCGGGCTGGAATCGGGCTGGCTCAACGGCGCAATCCAGGTCGCTGTCGCCGGTGGCCTGTTGCTAGCGTTTGTGCGGACCACCCTGGCCAGTTGCGACAAGCGCCATCGGTTGCTGCAAACCCTGACGGCGCTGACCGGCACGGACGGCCTGCTGACCGGCGTCGCCATCGCCTGCTACGCCCTGACATCGGCACTGCCGGATCTTCGAAATATCGCCCTCACCCTCCTGACTCTTTGGGATTTGGCGGTCATCGCACACATCCTGCGGCATGCCCTTTCTCAAGGCCTGGCCATGGGGGTGGGGCTGGCCGCCATTTACTTCTTCGCGGTCAGATACCTGCTAACACTGATCATGGGCGGATCGTAACCGCCGGCCCCAACTAAAACAGCAAGTCCTGATAAAACCGCTTGACGCTCCCCCGGGGTTCGGATAGACATCTTACATCCCGGCGGTCAAAAAATCTGTTCACGTCGACCGGACTGCCGATGTCACATTGCCGAATCTGGAGGTCAACCATCATGGATAGCCCAACTCGCAGCTACCGCCTGGCTCCGCTCCGTTCCCTCGCGCACACGGTGGTTGGCTGGCTGCCCCCAAGCTGGCGCGAACCGATTTCCGAGCGGCTGCTACGCCGCGCTGCATCGCCGGGACCCGCGGCCGAGCACGTTTTCCAATACCAGCTGAGCCGCCGTGGCGGCGGAGACGAAGCCAATGTCGCCGCCGGCGCGGACCAGTTTTACGAACGCCAGTACCGGCAATTCCTCAGCCCCGCCATGGGGGCTTTCGCCCAGACCGCCACCCAGGTCGTGATCGGGACTGGCGGTCAGCCGCGCGGCTGGCTATGGAACCGCCATCGGCGCAGCGTTGCCGCGGTGGTCGAGCAGCGAGGCGAGGCCCCCCCACTGTTGGTGCTAAACCCGGAAACCGTAGCGGTGGCGCTGATGCTGCCCCGCCCCAAACGGGCCGGCGAAGCGGACGAGGCCAGCCGCTGGCTGTCCGGAGCCGGTCCCATGCCGACCTATTTCCGGGAGTTGATCGAAGGCACCGAGATCGGCGGCGGTACCCCCGGCATCCGGATGCGGGAAGCCTCGGCCGCCGGCGCGCTGCTGGCGACCCTGGAAGCAATCCTCACCAGCCGGCGGCTGGCGGCACTGGCGACGCACCCGCACGATCCTGACGCCATGGGGCTGCACCTGACGCTGTTCGGGGTCGAGGTGATCGCGCCGGACGAGTTGCTCACCCGTTTCGGACTGGACCGTTCCGTCATCGCGGCCTACCGTTACGACGCCCGCCGGGCCGACCGCGCGCTGGTGTTCTGTGTCGGCGCGACCGAAGAGGTGTTCACCCAGTGTTCGCAGAACCTGTTCGTGAAACGCGCCGCTCCGCCCGGCCGGCGCAAGCACCAGCGCGACCCGCTGCCGCCTCTGGAGGATTTCGTGGGCCACCAGTTCGAAGCCCTCCAGGTGACTGTGTCCGCCAGCGGCCTTCCCGGCGCCTCGCCGCGCAACGGGGCCATGGGCCGCACCGTGTTCGCGACCAGGAAAGGCCGTAAGTTGCTGTTATTGATCCCCTATCACCCCGGCAGCGCGATCCACGGCCATGCAGCCAAGCTGTGGTCTAACCCCTATGGCACCGTGATCCTGTCCGACGACCACGACAGCCTGTGCCGGATCACCGTCTCGGGTCCGGCCTGGGTGATTAGCCACAGCACCGCCACCAAACGCTACCCGGATAGCGTGGCTCGAGTCTCCGCCCAGCGCGGCCATAACGGCAAGCCGGTGGCTGAGCCCGAATACTGGTTCGTCCAGGAAGTTGCCGAACTGTGCCGCCAGCGCGAACCGCTGATGGCCAACGACCTGGATCTTGCGCGCCCCACCAGCAGCATCAGTGCCGGCGGAGAGGCTCTCCATGGCGAGAAGCCAGCCTATTTCGGAGCCAGCGAGTTGCCGCCGTACGACATGGCGCTGCAGCGCCAAAGGGAAGCGACCGGATTGGAGGACGATCCTACCGGAGCCTGCTACAGCCTGTGGCAGGCGGAACTCGAAGCGGCGCTGCAAGCACGGCTCGAACATCTGGATCAGGTGCTGCAGCGGCCGTTCCGGTGGGATCACACCAATGCCGGCGAGCTCCGCCCCCCTACCCCCCCCACGTTCGTCAGCGTCACGGCAACGGAAATTTCTCCGCCCTGAAAACACGGCAGCAAGCCGTTCTTTCCCCCATCTCAACTAGGTCATATGACACACCAGAATGCGTCATATGACCTACTCCTTCCCAAGCCTTGTTTTCGCCATCCCAGAAGCCAGTCATATCGAACTGATTTAAAATAAAAACTTCTGCCTGGCTCCAAATTTGCGGGAGTTTGATGGCGTACGCCACCGGCGACGGGTCGTTCCATCAAACAATGAATAACAAGGAGCGGAAAACATGCTTCCATCCCCGCAATTCCCTTTCTCTCGTCTCATGGTCCGGCTGTTGGCGACGGCGCTGCTGGTGTCCGTCGCGAGTGGCGCTGCAGCCAAGCCCAAACTCTCCATCGGCAAGGCGAAGTGGCGCAATGGTCACCTGCTTGTCAGCGGCAGTGGCCCCAAGTCCATGAAGGCAGCGTCCGTCGAACTCTATGATTCCAGCGGGCGCCTGCTGGGCACCCAAGCCGCCCAAGGACGCAGGTTTTCCTTCTCGCTGACCCCCGACCGCGCCGAGCTGCTGTGTGCCGTACAGGTCAAGGCGGGCGGGCTGACCACTACCCGACCGATTGCCGGCGCACCCAACAAGGACTGCGGAAAGGCGCCGCAGTGCCGCATCCTTTCGCCGACGCCGGGAGCGGCTGCCCTGACCGTAGGCACCGAAGTCAGCTTCAGCGCGAGCGCCAAACTGAAAGACAAGAAAGCCGGACCGCTCCAGCTGGAATGGGATTTCGGCGGCGGCGCCATGGGCGAAGACCCGACCCCCGACCGTATCGTCCAAGCCTATCGGAAGCCCGACACGGAGACGGCGACGGTGCGCTTCGTGCGCGATAACAGCCGCTACCGGGTACGCTTCTCGGCCACCGATGCCAAGAAAAGGCGCTGCGAAGACAGCGTGGAAGTGGTGGTGGGAACCGCCCCCGCCGGCTTGCCCGACCAGGTCGCCGAACCGCCCGCGCCGGCCCTCGGCAGCCAGCTTTCCGGCATTAAGGACGACTACGTGGTGCTTCCGTTCGAGGACTGGACCATGCAGATGGATTCCGACGCGGCCTTCATGCCCAATATCTACAACGCGACTTCCCCTTCCATCCACAACCTCCGGGCGGTGGTCTACCAGAAGGCCCTGCAACCGGTGGTGCTCGGCACCGACAAGATTCAGCTGAAATACTCCGCCGGCTCCAATCCGGCCGATCCGGTGGGATCGGGCTCCATCAATTCCACCAGCCAGAACTGGCCGCTGAACGACGATATCAAAGTCTTTTCTCCCATGCTGACGGCCACGGTGCAAAAATCGCAGCTGTGGGAGAAGTACACCGGCCGAGCCGACGACGAGAAATCCGACAGCTACAAGCCTCACTTCTGGGCGGCGTTCGGCTCCAACTACCCCTTCAACGGTGTACCGGAATCGGCCCGGCCCTATCCGGACGAAGGCTACCTCATCGGACCGGGCAAACAGAACGACCCCGAAGCCAACGGCAGCTTCATGCCCGGCAAGGCCGATCCGTACAAGGCCAACGATCCCCAGCCTTTCGGCTCTTACAACGACAAGGAAGGACTGCACGAAGTCAAGATGCTGCCGCTGTCCGACGTGGACGACCAGGGCCGCATCAATCCCTTCCCGCTGTTCCGGGTCCAGGCGGTCAAGGACGATCAGGTAAAGGCGACCGCCGACGCGGTGATGACCAATGGCCGCGATTTCCACTGCCGCGGCTGCCACGCCAGGGGCAAGATCGCCGCCAACCCCAACGCCCCCCACACCAAAGCCGCCTTCGCCAGCACCCCGGCAGGCCACATGCAAACCGGCCCACTCACCCCGATCGACAAACCGGAGTTTTTCGAGCCCGAAAACGACAGCATCTACGCCCAGGAACACGCCGCCGCGCTCAACTTCTCCAGCCTGCACGATTTCTACGACGGCTACACCTTCCTGAAATTCATGCAGTACGGCAGCAAGGCCGACATGTATAGCCCCACCTTCCTCACCGACAAGGTCAACGTCGACGGTCCCGTGCAGTGCACCGGCTGCCACGCCACGCCCCAGCGCTTCGTGAACTTCGGGGTCGGCCCCGACACCTGGTGGGACGGCGGCGACCACGATCCCGCCAGCATGGACTACGACCCCAACTACACCGTCGCCATGCACCGGTTTCACGGCGAACTCCAGTGGAAGGACGAAAGCAAGTCCGACATCAAGCGCAAGACCAGCGGCATCTACGAGCGCTGGGACTGGAAGACCAAGGGAGCCAACAACACCAGCGACACCAGCCTGTTCCCCATCTTCGACAAGGAGACCGGCCAGCAACTTCCGATGGAGGAGAACTGCCTCAAATGCCATTCCGGCGAACGGGAACAGCATTATCGCGACCGCATGGCGACCGCGGGGGTGACCTGTTACGACTGCCACGGCGACATGCTGGCGGTGGGCGAGGCTTATCCCAACGACTACCTCAACCACAAGAACAAGCTCGGCTCCACCGATCTGAAGGACTACCGCCTGGCCTGGTTCGACAATCCGGACTGCGGCTCCTGCCACACCGGCGACGGCAACGTGGGCGCCGACCAGAGCGGCGGCTTCTTCAGCGCCGGCGTCATGAAGCAGGCCTTCGACCCGAGCGACCCTTCGGCCACCACCCGTCCGGTCGACAAGGCCGACCCCAACGGACGCCGGTTCTCCGCGGCTCCGGTGAAGAACTACCAGACCGACATCACCACCTCGCTGATGACCATGGACTCCAACATGGAGTACATCTACACCGACGTGACCCGCACCTTCGACGCACCGCTGTTCCGCTTCGGCCGCGACCGTCACGGCGACGTGCCCTGCGCCGCCTGCCACGGCGCCGCCCACGCGATCTGGCCCAATCGCGACCCCAACGCCAACGACAATGTCACCGCGCTGCAGCTGCAGGGCCATACCGGCACATTGCTGGAGTGCAACGTCTGCCACACGACCGAGTCGTTCGCCAAGCTTGAAGACCTGGACGGCGGCGCCAACTTCAGCGGCGACGCCACGGCCGGCATCCTGGGCGGCCCGCACGACCTGCACCCGGTCAACGATCCCTACTGGTGGAAGGACGCCAAGGACGCCACCGACACCAATGCCGACGGCACCACCGCAGGCGGCTGGCACAACAATTACGCCAAGCTGCCGGGCATGAAGGGGGAGGATCAGTGCGCCGCCTGCCATGGCAAAGACCACAAGGGAACCCGGCTGTCGAAGACCCCGGTGGACCGAACCTTCGACTTCAGTGACTTCAAGTTCGGACCACTGAGCAAAGTCGGCTTCAAATCTCGGGTCATCCAGGTGAAGGCTGGCACGCCCATCGGCTGCGACACTTGCCATGACCTGCCGACCAGCTTCTACTGTTCGCCTTCCACCAGTCAGCCAAGGGGCACTCCGAGCTGTCCAACGCCCTGACGCCAGGGCTCCGCCGGCAGGGAAACGAACGACGCCCGGCTGATGCCGGGCGTTGGATTTCTGGCCGCCATCCGGCTCGCCGGGACGGCGGCTTAGGTTTATCCTGAATGCAGATCACCGATCACGGGAGACAACCATGAGCACTTACACCCGCATCCTGCTCGCCGCCGATTTCGGCGAAAACTACCGGTACGTCGCACGACGGGCCGTCGATCTGGCCACCCGCTACGGCGCCGAACTGAGCCTGATCCATGTGGTGGAGAACATTCCCACCGGTGACGCCGGCTACGGCCCCATCGTGCCTTTCGAGATCGATCTGACGGAACAGCTGGTGGAAGCCGCGGAGAAGCGCATGACGGAGTTGGGCGAGGAACTGCAGGTTCCCGTGGAACGCGTCCGGGTGGAAGTGGGCAGCCCCAAACACGAGATCATCCGGGTTGCGGAGGAAAACGCCGTCGACCTCATCGTGGTCGGCTCCCATGGCCGCCACGGCATCGGCCTGCTGCTGGGCTCCACCGCCTCCAGCGTGCTGCACCATGCCAAGTGCGACGTGCTGGCAGTGCGGCTGAAGGACGAATGATCTTCGCCGGAGCGCACGGCTCCGGCGACTCCCGAGGCCAATGCCGGCCTAGCAACCCCAGCGCAACGCCGGCGTCAACACCGGCTCATCCCACAGTTCCAGCAATTCGTCGTCCAGCAGGGTAGTGGTCAGCGAACAACCGGCCATGTCCAGGGAAGTCGTGTAGTTGCCCACCAGCGAACGGATGACGCTGAGGCCCCTGCTTTCGAAATAGCGCCGGGCGATGTCGTAGATCAGGTACAGCTCCACCAAGGGCGTGGCGCCGAAGCCATTGACGTGCAACAGGATCGGCTGGCCCGATTTCAACGGCAAGTCGGCGGCGATGGCATCGGCCAGGGTGGCGACGATTTCACCCGCCCCGGCCAGGGCCATGCGGCGGCGCCCCTGCTCGCCATGGATGCCCACCCCCATCTCGACCTCGTCGGACCCGAGCTCGAAGGTGGGCTTGCCCAGTGCCGGCACCGTGCAACTGGTGAGCGCCACCCCCATGGACGCGGTGACCGCCGCCACCCGGTCGCCGAGTGCCTTGCAAGCCGCCAGGTCGGCACCCCGTTCGGCGGCGGCCCCGACCATTTTCTCAACGACCAGGGTGCCCGCCACGCCGCGCCGGCCGATGCTGTGATCTTTCGGCAACGACACGTCGTCTGCCACCAGCACCGTGGCATGGGGCGATTCCAGCATCTCCGCGGCGATCTCGAAGTTCATCACGTCGCCGGCGTAATTTTTCACGATGAACAGCACCCCGCCACCCTGATCCACCGCTTGGGCCGCCGCCAGCATCTGATCCGGCGTGGGAGAGGTGAAAATCTCGCCGGGACAGGCGGCATCCAGCATACCCCTGCCGACAAACCCGCCGTGCAGCGGCTCGTGGCCGGAACCGCCGCCTGATATCAGCGCCACCTTGCCGGCGCGCCCGGCCTGCTTGCGCCACAGATAACGGGGATCGGGATTGAATCCGACCAAATCGGCATGGGCACCCGCGAAGCCTTGCAGGCTCGCATCCAGCAGGCTGTCGACGCTATCGAGGAATTTTTTCATGGGCTTCCGGCAGTCGTGTCAAAGCCGCGATTATCGCGCGGAGCGCCACCCGTCACCAAGATTCCATCGGAAGCCGGTTTCCTCGACACACCGGCATCCTTGGGGTCCGCTGTCCGCTGGCGGTGCCATCGGCCAAACTCGAGACTCGCTGGTCGTTTCGGATTCGATCCGCGCGAACCGGGAGCGGGCTGCACGCTCGATGGTTTCCGCGAATCCGGTCCCGGCGGGAATGGCAGGCTGCCCTTTGAATGGGAGAGCCGGACGTTCGTCCGTTGTCGCCCAATCCTCCCCCCGCTTGGAAATCGGCGCTAATAGGGGTAGTAAACCACCACTTCGCGGCCGCCGTCGTGGAACTCGACGTGGGAGGCCAGGCTGCGCACCAATCCCAGTCCGCGACCGTAGGGCAGATCGTGGTTTTCCAGGTGGCGTTCCAGGCTGAGGTAATCGAAGCCTCCGCCGCTGTCCTTGACGGAAATGACCATGTTGCGGCAACCGGCCTCGCTGGATTTTTCCACCCTCACGCTGATACTCCCATGTTGCAGCTCTGCCAGCCGCTCTTCCCGCAGGCTCAGGTAGCGCTCGAATCCATCGGTATGCTTGATGTCGGATTCGAGTTTTAGCAGACCGTGATCCACCGCGTTGACCAGCAACTCGCTTAGGACCAGGAACAGCGAGGTCTTGTGCGGCTTGACGTCCTCGATCTTCTCCAGCAGGCTCAGGAGGTGGGGCGCCAGGTCGTAGTAGCGAATCTCCTGGGCGCTCAGTTCAATGCTCAGCCGCCAGTTTTCAGCGCTATCCGGCGACGCGGCGGGCTTTTCCTCGGGCGTGCCGAGTTGCAGAGCCGCCGTGTCGAGGCCGATCTCGGCAAACATCAGAGAGACATCGTCGTGGGCCGGACGCCCCCCCAGGTGAGCGGTGAGGGCCGCCAGCAGCCGGTCGAAACGCTCGGCCGGCTCGTTCCCCGCCAATGTCGCCAGAATCCGTTCCTTGCCGAAACGGTCCGAGTTCGGACTTTCCGCTTCCAGCAACCCATCCGAATACACCACCAGTTGCCCCGGCTGGTCGATGAAAAAGGATTCGGCCTGGGCGTCGAATTCGCGCTCCGGCAAAATACCCAGCGGCAGATGGCGGGAGCGGCAGGTATGCAGCACGGAGCCGTCACGGCCGATCAGCAGTATATCGGGATTGCCGCCGTTCCATACCCGGACTGTCTGCTCCCGTTCGTTGATTTCCACCACAGTGCCCGCCACGAAGCGGTCCCTGGGCAGCCAGCCGAGCGCCTTGCTGTTGAGCTCCTGCAACAGGCTGGCCAGGGTGAAGCCCTTGCTGACCATGGCGTAGAAGATTTGCGGCAATGGCATGACGTTGATGGCGGCGGCCAGGCCATGGCCGGTGCCGGCGGCCAGCATCAGGAACAGGGCCTGGTTGGGAGCCCGCGCGGCCATGATGATATCGCCGCTGTGGTATTCCGCCGGGACGATGGTGGTCTGCAGCGCCGGATCCCGCAATCCCGGACCCGACACCATGTTCTGCATCAGATGAGCGGTAACGCGCTTTTCCTCCTCGGCGTTGTGGTAGTACTGCTGCAGCTCC
>VEPB01000030.1 GCA_012026715.1 Methylococcaceae bacterium
CGGTGGCGACCACCTTGAAGCCGTTTTCTTCCAGCAGCGTGTGGAGTCCGGCCACGGTGAAGTAATTGACGTGTTCCGGCACCCACAGGCAGGCGTTGTCGGCGGTGCCCAGGAGCCTGACGGTCAAGGCATTGAAATTGGGAACGGCGCAGGCCAGCACGCCGCCGCTTTCCAGCAGCGAGGCGATCTTCCGAACCGCTTGGTCGGGACTCAGCAGATGTTCGAGCACCTGCGACAGCATGACCACGCCGAACCCGGTGTCGGGCCGGTAATCCTCCAGCATGACGGGCAGCGGCTCGTCGCCGTTCAGCTGCTTGAACACGGCGTTTTCATAGTCGCCGGGATTGATGCTGACGGTGCGGTAGCCCACCCGGCGCAAGGCCCGGGTGTAGAAACCGAAGCCGGAACCGATGTCCAGCGCGGTGAGGTTGCCGCTGCGGTTGAAGCGGTCCGCCTGCCGCGCCATGCGGGCCGCATCCAGGGTGCTATTGGGAAAGCGCCGTTCCCTCGCCATCACCTCGTCCAGGTCGGTGGGACCGGTCAGGGCGTGGCCGGAGTATTGGTAGATGGTCTTGAGCCATTCCAGCGACGGCGGCGGATTGATGAACCCGGTGCCGCAACGGCCGCAGCGGTCGATAGGAAATTCTTCCCGGTCGCTTTCGGCGGTGTACTGGAAGCGCTTGGTTTGCCAGTGATGGATTTCGGTGCTGCCGCAGGCGACGCAGGCGGTTAGGGCGGGGCCGCGGCGGCTGGCCGCCACCGGGCCGGTTTCCGCGATCGGGTCGGCCGCAAAATCGCTGGCAAGGGTCGCTGTATTGATGCTCATCGATGATCTCCCGTTTTTGTCATTCTCTGGTTCCGGCCGCCGTCGCGGCCGGATCTGCTGCGGTAATTCCCAAGCTGCCCGGGGCCTGAAAAGCCTGCTCCGGCGAGGCCGGCAGCAGCCTTCGCCAGGGCTTGGCCAGCAACGCCATCGCCAATGCCTCCACCCCGTAGTACACCGGCGCCGCCAGCGCCGCGCCCGGGAGGCCGTGGACCTGCACCAGCAGGGGCAAGGCGATCGCCGCGCTGGCCGCGCCCAGGACTCGCCCCCCCAGCAGCATGCCGGTCCGCTTGGCCGCCAGCAGGGGTTGCGCCAGCACCAGGGCGGCCGCCTGCAGCGCGCAGCCGGCGCCGATCAGCGGCATCAGCTCGGCGGCGGCGTGATAGCGCTCGGCCAGCAGCAGGCCGGCGACCTCGTCCTTGAGGAAGTACAGGGCGGCAAAGCCCAGGGCGCCCATGGCAATCACGCCGCCCAGCCAGATCATCAACAGCCGTTGGGCCTTGGAAACTTCAACGGCGTCGAAGGACTGAAAATAGGCTGGCTGGAAGGTGCGCAGCAACACCATGGCGCTGCGGTTGAAGGCCTCGTTGATGAGGGTGTAGGCCGCCGCGTAGATGCCGACATCGGTGGTCGTCAGCAGCCAGCCGATGACGTAGCGGTCGCCCAGGCCGCTGAACCACAGCAGCAGTTCGACCGGGATCAGCGGCAGGGCATAGCCCAGCACCGCTGCGCGGATCGACCCCAGGGCC
>VEPB01000057.1 GCA_012026715.1 Methylococcaceae bacterium
CGCCTGGTGGAGATCGCCGAACCGGTGCTATACGGCGGCCAGGAAGTGAGTCCATCCATGTTGATGGCGTTCCGCCAGAACGCCCAAGACCTGCTGAGCCCGGCGCGACCGTGAAGGAACGCCTGATCACCCTGGCCATGGCGCTGCTGGCGCTGGGACTCAGCCTCTTCCTGCTGTCCCCGCCGCAACCGCCGCAACCGAAACAATCCGCGCCGACCAGCGAAGACCGCGGCAAGGCCGGACTCAAGGGCGCCGCCGAATGGTTGCGGCGGCAAGGTGTCGCGGTCGCCGGCCTGCGCAATCGCTACGACCGCCTGCCCCTCGTCGCCGGCCCCGGCAGCGACAACCTGCTCATCGTCAGCCTGCCGCCCGACAAGGCCGTTGAACAGAACGAATGGGCCTCCCTGCAAGCCTGGCTGGAGGATGGCAACAGCCTGCTGGTGCTTGGCGCCGCGCTGTGGCAACCCGACTGGTCGAACCGGGAAGCCTGCTTGTGCGATGTCAACAGCTTCCTGGAAAACTTCGCCTGGTCACTGTCCCAGCACGAGCTTGACCCGGAACAACCGCAACCCGGATCGGATCGGCAAAGCTTCCGCGACAAGATCGCCGCCATGCAGGCCGAAATCCAGGCGCAGCTGCCGGTCGAGGACCGCTTGCTGCCGGTGGCTGGCCAGCCCCTGGCCGACGGGATCACCCAACTTTCCACCCGGGTGGTGCCCCGCCAGTTGCAGACCGTCTGGTCGCTCGAAACGGAACATGCCGGCAATATCGCCATGAACCTGCTGTTGCGGTCCGATGGACAAGGCGTCGCGTTGTGGCAGCTCAATGCCGGCGCAGGCCAGATCTTCCTGTCGCTGGCGCCGGACCTGTTCAGCAATGAGCGCCTGGCGCTGGCAGACAACGCCCGCTTGCTCGCCAACCTGGTCAACCAGGCCTTGGCCGGCGACGGCAAGGTCATCTTCGATGACTACCACTTCGGCTTGTCGGAGCTATACGACCCCGAGCGCTTTTTCCGCGACAACCGGCTGCACCAGACCCTGGCCTGGCTGGGGCTGATGTGGTTGCTCTACGTGGCGGGACACAGCAACCGGCTGGCACCGGTGCGGCCACGGCTGCTGAAGCTGTCCATGCGGGACTTGGTCGACGTAACCGCCACCTTTTTCGCCCGGCGCATTCCCGATTCGGCCGTCGCCGAGGAATTGCTGCGCCAGCTGTTGCTCGACATCCGCCTGGCCCGGCGGCTACCCGATGACGATCATGCCTGGCACTGGCTGGAACAGCATCCGCAAATTCCCCGCCTCGACTTGACCGCCCTGCGGCGAGGGCGGCGCATCCCGCTGACAAGGCTGACCGAAATCATCCGACAGATCCGCAACACCGCACTCTGACGATTCCCCTTGGACCTAGCAAACCGCTGACGCCCCATGCAAGACGACCCGAGCAAGCTCAACCCCGCCCAACAACTGCACGAAACCCTCAAGCAGGAGCTGGGCAAGGTCATTTTCGGCCTGGAGCCAGTGTTGCGAGGCCTGACCCTGGCGTGGATCGCCAACGGCCACGCGCTGCTGGAAGGACCGCCGGGCCTGGGCAAGACCCTGCTGGCCAAGGCACTGGCACAGCTGATGGGGGGACGGTTCGGGCGAATCCAGGGGGCAGCCGACCTGATGCCGTCGGACCTTACAGGCTTGCACGTGTTCAATGGCGACACCCACAACTTCGAGTTCGTGCCGGGACCGCTGTTCAATGACGTGGTGCTGGTAGACGAGATCAACCGCACCGGCCCGAAGACCCAATCGGCCTTGTTGCAGGCCATGGAGGAAAGCGCGGTCACCCTCGACCGCAAGACTTATCCGTTGCCTCCCGACTTTTTCTTGATCGCGGCGCAAAATCCGATGGACTTCGAAGGCGTCTATCCGCTGCTGGAATCCCAGCTGGACCGCTTCCTCATCCGGCTGCTGCTGAGCTATCCAGACCCCGACACCGAGGTCGCCGTGCTGAGCCGCTACGATCGTCCCGGCGGTGGTCATAGCGAGGCACTCCAGACCATCAACCCGCTGCCGCCGGAATTGCTGAATCAGGCCAGGACGGCGGCCGCGGCGGTACATGTGGAGCCGGCCCTGTACCGCTACGGGGCGGCACTTGCCGGGGCCAGCCGCGACCATCCCAGATTGAGCCTGGGCCTTTCTCCACGCGGACTGCTGGCGGTGATGCGGCTGGCGCGGGTCGAAGCCCTCCTCCTGGGCCGCGACTACCTGCTGCCGGACGACATGCGAGCCGTCGCGCCGCTGGCGGTCGGCCACCGTTTGTTACCCACCTCGGAAGCCCAGCTGGAAGGCTTCGACGCGCTGCAGATCTACCGCGAGATCGAAGCCCAGGTTCCGGCGCCGCGCGCCGCCGAGAGCTTCTGATGTCGCTGTCCGGCCGAGCGCTGGGTTTGGCGATGGCCATCATCGCGCTGGCCATCGCCGGGGTGTGGAGCGGCGAGCCGCTGCAGGGGATGTGGCGCTGGCTGGCGGTGCTGTGGCTGCTGCTGATCGTCTGGGAACGCCTGCGTCTGCCGCAAGCCCTTGCGGTCCGGCGCAGCCTGGCCGATGTGCTGGCCCTCGGAGTGCCACAGCACTACCGGCTCGAACTCAGCAACAGCGGCAAGACGCCGTTGCTCCTGGAAATCCAGCCCGACTATCCCGCGGCCCTGGACGCCGACAATCCGCTGTGGCGCTGGCGGCTGGCGGCGGGCGAGACGGCGGTGCGGCAGCTGGAGATCACCCCGGTCAGCCTCGGCGTTACCCCACTGGGAAGCGTACACCTGCGGCGCCTGGGCGGCTTCGGACTGTGCTGGTGGTCCAGCAGGCATGACGACGGGCTGACCGCCCGGGTGGTGCCGGCACCGATGGCGCATCGGGAGGGCCTCGGCAACGCCCGAGCCGGCGAACGGCGCAATCGTCGACAGGCGGGCAGTGGCTTCGAACTGCTGGAAATGCGCGATTACCGCCCTGGCGACCTGCCCCACGCCATCGACTGGAAGGCCACCGCGCGGCGCGGCAAGCCGGTGGTGCGGCGCTTTCAGCGGGACCAGCGCCTGCAGTTGGCGCTCTTGGTGGATTGCGGGCGGGCTAGCCGCATCCATGCCGGCCCCATGCAGCGCCTGCAGCATTACGTCAATGTCGCGGCGCGCCTGGCCGAACTGGCCGCCAGCCACGACGACCAGGTGGCTTGCCTGGCCTACGCCCAGGAGCTGCTGGACCGGGCGCCGCTGGCCGGTGGGACTGCGGCGGTGCAACGAGTCCGGCTGGTGCTGGGCGGCCTCCGGGCCACCGCCGACGAATCCAATCCCCTGGCGGCCGCACTGGAAGTGCGGCGCCTGATTCCCCATCGCGGCCTGGTGGTTTATCTGACCGACATCGAGCAACCGGAAGCGGCGGCCCAACTCCGCAAGGCGGCGCAGTTGCTGGCGGGGCGCCACCAAGTCCTGGTGGCTTCGCTGCAGGATCCGGCCATCGCCGAAATCGGCCGCCAGCGCGGCACCGATTGGCTGGCCCCCTACCGCCAGCTCGCCGCCCTGGATTATCTGCGCGGCCGCGACCTGACCCGGCAACAGCTCCAGCGCGCCGGGGTAGCGGTCGTGACCGCACCGGTCGAACAACTGGACCGACTGGTATTGGACTACTACCGCCGTCACCGGCTGCGCATCAGCGCCTGAAAGGTCGGCGACCGGGCAATCCGAACAACAGGACCAGCCACATCAACGTCCCGCTGCAAAAACCGATGATGCAACGCTCGGTCAAACCGAAGCGCGGGTCGGGCGACACGAATCCTTCGATCAGTCCCGCCATCACCAGAAACGGCGTGGCCGCCAACAGTACGGTGCCGGCCTTGCGGGTGACCGCCTGGAAGGCCTCCAGGCGGTTGCGGTTGCCGGGGCGGATCAGGGCCTCCCCGAGGCTGAGGCCCATGGCAGCGGCGATCAGGATCACGCTCAACTCCACCACCCCATGCCCGACCACGAACCGGAACAGGCGGCCGGCCAGGCCATAGTCGCCGGTAAATGCGAAAATCCCTCCCAGCATCAAGCCGTTCAGCCCGAGGATGTACAGCGTGCCGACGCCGTACAGGGCGCCCAGCGCGAACGCGGTGAGCGTCACCGCAATGTTGTTGGCCGCGATGCCGAACGACAGCAGGGACGAAGGCACCACGTTGAGCAAATCGTCGGTCCACAGCTTGCCGGTCTGGACATGCTCGATCATCTCCGGCGAGGCGAACAGCCCGACCAGTTCCGGGAACTGGTCCACCAGCAGCCAGCCCAGCGCGATGCTCGAGCAGAAGATCGCCAGCGCGGCCAGCAGGCTGGCCTTCATTTCCCGCAACAAGCGCGGCGTCTGCACGTTGTAGACATCGGCCAGACGTGCCAGGGTGTGGCCGGGAGAGCGGTACAACTGCTCGTGCACCTGCAGGTAAAGGTTCTCCAGATAGCGCGGCAGCGGCCCGTGGCGATTGAGGCGGCGCGCCAGCGACAGATCGCTGACCAGCGCCCGATAGCCAGTCAGCAGGCTGCGGGCATCGGCGACCGCGTCCTTCCCTGGCGAGGCCGGTCGGCGGAGCCGGTCTTCCAAATCCTGCCAGGCGGAACGCCGCTCGTTGAGCCAATGGGCCAGCGCCTGGCCCTTGCGATCAGCGCTCATCGCACACCGCCGTCGGAGGGGTTCAACAACCCCTCCAGGACTGTTTTCAGCTGCAGCCCGTAGTTTCGCTGGTGCACCACGACGGGCAACGACCGCCCGAGCCGGCCCAGCAACTGCTCGGCAAACCGGATGCGGGCGGACTCATCCAGCTCCGTCCAGCGCGCAGTCAGTTCCAGCACCACCGCCTGATCGTCCGGAGCCAGTCCCGACGTCAGCGACACACCGGCGGCGCGGCGCAAGTCATTCAGCTGCGCCGAGTCGTCATAAACCAGCACCAGTCCGGCGGCCAGATCGCCGATCCGGACCTGCTGCCGGGTAACCGCCACCGTGACCAATCCGACGATATAGAATCCGGGCAAGCTATCCAGCAATCGGAACACGTTGCGCAGCAGCAAGGCCCCGGTTCCGGGGGTATGGCCCTGGGTCGTCACCAGCCGCACGCCTGCCATGCGCTTGCCCGGAGTGCGTCCCACCATGGCCACCTCCAGCACCGGGTGATAGAGGAAATAGATGGCGGCGGCTGGCACCAGCCAGACCCAGGTGTCCAGCGACGATAACTCATGGTCAAACACCTTCCGCAACTGTTCCAGCGAATGCAGGGCAAACCCCAAGGCCAGCAGCCAGGTCAAGGCCAGCAGAAACCGGATATGCCAGTCTATGGCAAAGGCATGGGAACGGGCGCCCAGACCGGCGATTTCCAGCCGGTGATCGGTGGCGTCGGGGGTCTGCAAGGCGATGTGGCCGAAGGCCGAAGAGTCGAGTGGTGGCTGGTTTCCGTTCATGGAGTCGGTCCGAAACCGAGAGGCGCTGAAGGTTGATCATCTTACCTTCAGCCCAAGCCGCCACCCAAGCCCGCAGCGCTTGGGCCCTGCCATCGCCGATACAGCGGGACGACGTTCACCCTGCCTGATACCGGCCACGCACCGACGGGCGGTAGCAGCCA
>VEPB01000468.1 GCA_012026715.1 Methylococcaceae bacterium
CAGGACGTCAGCATCCGGGAATTGGCGGAAACGGTCGGCCAGGTGGTTGGCTTCAGCGGCAGCCTGGTGTTCGACACGTCCAAGCCCGACGGTGCCCCACGCAAATTGCTGGACGTCTCCCGTCTCAACGCCATGGGCTGGCACGCCGCCATCGGCCTGGAAGAGGGTATCCGCTCGACCTATGAGTGGTTTCTCGGCCACCAGGCCGATTTCCGAAAATAACGCAGCAGTCGCGCGGAGGAACGAAACATGATTCTGGTCACGGGCGGCGCCGGCTACATCGGTAGCCACACCTGCGTGGAATTGATGGCGCTAGGCCATGAGCTGGTGGTGGTCGACAATCTCAGCAACAGCAAACCGGCGGCGCTGCAGCGGGTGGAGGCCATCGCCGGTCGTTCGATTCCGTTTCACCAGGTGGACATTCGCGACCGCGCCGGACTGCGCGAGGTGTTCCGCCGCTATGCCGTCGAGGCGGTGGTCCATTTCGCCGGGCTCAAGGCCGTCGGCGAGTCGGTGGAGCAACCGCTGCGCTATTACGACAACAACGTCGCCGGTTCGGTGGCGCTGTGCGAGGAGATGGAAGAGTGCGGCGTGCGCCGGCTGGTCTTCAGCTCGTCCGCCACGGTGTACGGCGATCCCCAATCGGTGCCGATCCGGGAGGATTTTCCGGTGGGCGGAACCACCAATCCCTACGGCACCAGCAAGCTCATGATCGAGCAGATTCTGAGGGATCTGCGGATCGCCAACCCCGCTTGGCGCATCGCCATCCTGCGCTATTTCAATCCGGTCGGCGCCCACCCCAGCGGCAGTATCGGCGAGGATCCCAACGGCATCCCCAACAATCTGATGCCCTTCATCTCCCAGGTGGCGGTAGGCCGGCGCGAGTCCCTGCGGGTGTTCGGCAACGACTACCCGACCCCCGACGGCACCGGGGTGCGCGACTACATCCACGTGGTGGACCTCGCCAAGGGCCATGCCTGCGCGCTGGACTATCTGGCCCGGCACGAGGGGCTGCTGACTGTGAATCTCGGCACCGGCCAGGGCTACAGCGTGCTGGATATGGTGCGGGCGTTCGAGCAGGCCAGCGGCCGGCCGATTCCCTACCAAATCGTCGAGCGACGTCCCGGCGACATCGCCTGCTGTTACGCGGATCCGGCCCTGGCCAGGGAGAAGCTGGGCTGGAGTGCTCAGCTGGGCATCGAGCGGATGTGCCAGGACAGTTGGCGTTGGCAGTCGCAGAACCCGCAGGGGTATGTCTGATTCCTTGATCCCTGCTTGCCCCGGTGGCGGGGCGATTTCCATTTTTTCAATCCTGACGCGAAGACCATGTCGGCATCCCCCCGCAAAGGCCTGATTCTCGCCGGCGGCTCCGGCACCCGGCTGCATCCCTTGACCTACGTGGTCAGCAAGCAATTGCTGCCCATCTTCGACAAGCCGATGATTTATTATCCGCTGTCGGTGCTCATGCTGGCCGGCATCCGCGAGGTGCTGATCATAACCACCCCGCAGGACGCGCCGCTGTTCGCCAACCTGTTGGGCGACGGCAGCCAGTGGGGCATGTCCATCCACTATGCCCAGCAGCCGAAGCCGGAGGGTCTGGCCCAGGCTTTTACCATTGGCCGCGATTTCATCGGCGCCTCGCCCAGCTGCCTCATCCTCGGCGATAACATTTTTTATGGCCACGGCTTCCAGAGCTATCTGCTGAAAGCATCCGCCAACCCCGCCGGTGCCACGGTGTTCGGCTACTGGGTCAGCGACCCGGAGCGCTACGGCGTCGCGGAATTCGACGCCAACGGCGAGGTGGTCGATCTGGTGGAGAAGCCGGCACATCCCAAGTCCAATTACGCCATTACCGGACTCTATTTCTACGACAACCAGGTGGTCGACATGGCCCGCGACCTGACGCCTTCGGCCCGCGGCGAGCTGGAAATCACCGACATCAACAACCTCTACTTGCGGCAGCGCCAGCTGCGGGTGGAAAAGATGGGCCGCGGCATCGCCTGGCTCGACACCGGCACCCATGCCTCGTTGATGCAGGCGTCCAATTTCATCCAGACCATCGAGGAGCGGCAGGGGCTGAAAGTGGCCTGTCCCGAGGAAATCGCCTGGGCTCAGCGCTGGATCGATTCCAGCCAGCTGGAACAACTGGCTCGGGGCCTGAACAAGAGCGCCTACGGCGAATATCTGCGGCGGCTGCTGCAGTTGGGGCGGCCGCAATGAGGATGGAAGAAACGGCCTTGCCGGGTGTCCTGCTGATCACACCCAAGGTGTTCGGCGACCACCGTGGATTCTTTCAGGAAAGCTGGAACCGCAGGGTTTTTGCCGATGCCGGGCTGGACCTGGATTTCGTGCAGGACAATCTGTCGTTCTCGGCCCGCGGCATCCTGCGCGGCCTGCATTTTCAAAATCCCAATGGACAGGGCAAGCTGGTTCATGTCCTGCAGGGCGAGGTGTATGACGTCGCGGTGGACATCCGACGGGGTTCTCCCCATTTCGGGCGCTGGTTCGGCGTCCGCCTGTCCGCCGATAACCATCTTCAGATGTACGTGCCGCCGGGATTCGCCCATGGCTTCTGCGTGCTCAGCGAGACCGCCCTGTTCGCCTACAAGTGCACCGAGTTCTACGACCCGGCGGCGGAGCACAGCCTGCGGTTCGACGATCCGGATCTGGCGATCGACTGGCCGCTGGAACAAGCGCCCACCCTGTCCGGGAAAGACCAGGCGGCGCGCCGCCTCAAGGATTTTCCCGAGGACCTGCTGCCGACCTACTGACGCAGTGGCGTCGTGGGCCATGCCCTGATCCCGGAGACTCCATGAATATCCTGTTATTTGGCAAGAACGGCCAGGTCGGCTGGGAACTGCAGCGCGCCTTGGCGCCGCTGGGGCCCGTGACCGCGGTGGATTTCGACTCGGCCGAGCTGTGCGGGGACTTTATCAACCCGGAGGGGCTGGCGGAAACGGTGCGGCGGCTGAAACCGGCGGTGATCGTCAACGCTGCGGCCCATACGGCGGTGGACAAGGCCGAGGCGGAACCGGAGCGGTGCCGCACCATTAATGCCCACGCGCCGGCCGTGTTGGCGCGGGAAGCCGGGAATCTGGGCGCCTGGCTGGTGCATTACTCCACCGATTATGTGTTCGACGGCTGCGGCGACCGGCCCCGGCTGGAGACCGACCCCACCGGCCCCCTCAGCGTCTATGGCGCGACCAAGCTGGAAGGAGAACAGCTCATCCGCGACAGCGGCTGCAACCATCTGATCTTCCGGACCAGCTGGGTTTACGCGGCGCGCGGCGCCAATTTCGCCCGCACTATGCTGAGGCTGGCCCGCGAGCGAGAGCGGCTGACGGTGATCGACGACCAGATCGGCGCACCGACCGGTGCCGACCTGATCGCGGACGTGACCGCCCATGCCTTGCGCGCCGCGTGCGGCCGGCCGGACCTACGCGGCCTTTACCACTTGGTGGCTGCCGGCGAAACCTCCTGGCACGGCTATGCCACTGCCGTCATCGAGTTTGCCCGAGGGTTGGGAGAGGACTTGCAGGTCAGGGAGATCGAGCCGATTCCGACCCGGGAATTTCCGACGCCGGCGACGCGTCCGCTCAATTCGCGGCTCGATACCGGCAAGCTCCGCTCCACCTTCGGTCTGGAACCGCCTCATTGGCGCCAAGGCGTGGAGAGGATGCTGACGGAAATTCTGCGGCGGTGAGTTGGCGCCCATGGCTGGCGCTGCTGCTGGCTTTCTGGTTGCAGCAGGCCGGCGCCGATCCGGCGCGGCAGCTGATCGAGGCGGCGCGGGGGCAGATCGGAGTCACCCTGCGTTACGACAGCGGCTATCAGGTGCTGGGATTTCCCGGCGGCGACGTTCCACTGGAGCGGGGTGTTTGCACTGACGTGCTCATACGCGCTTACCGGTCAGCTTTCGGGCGCGATCTGCAACTGCTGGTGAACCAGGACATGCGGCAGGCTTTCGGAGCGTATCCCCGGCTGTGGGGGTTGAAGCGGCCCGACCGCAACATCGATCACCGGCGCGTGCCGAACCTGGCGACTTTCTTCCGCCGCCGCGGCCAGACCCTACCGATCAGCCCCCGGGCCGAGGATTACCGTGCCGGCGATCTCGTCACCTGGCGCTTGCCGGCGGGCGTGCCCCATATCGGTCTCGTGTCCGACCGCCGCTTCGACGGAATTCCCGCCATCATCCACAACATCGGCCGGGGCACGCGCGAGGAAGACATGTTGTTCGCCTTCACCGTGACCGGCCACTACCGCTACCTGCCTCCCTGGCGGGGCGACGGCAGGTAGACGGCGGGCTATTTGTCGTCGACGATGAACATGTTGTCGTGACTGGAGGCGTAGCGCTCTACGCTGAGCTGTTCGCCCAGCTTGATCATCAGCCGCACCTCGTTCTTGGAATCGGCCGAGTGGAGGGCATCCTCGTAGGTGATGAGGCCCTGCTTGTAGAGTTCGTAGAGGGCCTGGTCGAAGGTTTGCATGCCCTGTTCGCGGGACTGCTTCATCAACTCCTTGAGCTTGTGAATCTCGCCCTTGCGGATCAGATCCGAGGCCAGCGGGGTGTTGATGAGGATCTCGATGGCCGGATAACGGCCCTTGCCATCGGCGCGGCGGATCAGCTGCTGAGCGATGATGGCCCGGAGGTTCAGCGACAGGTCCATGAATAGCTGGGGATGCATGTCCTCCGGGAAGAAATGGAGGATGCGGTCCAGCGCCTGGTTGGCGTTGTTGGCATGCAGGGTGCTAAGGCACAGGTGGCCGGTTTCGGCGAAGGCCACGGCGTGCTGCATGGTCTCCCGGGTGCGAATTTCGCCGATCAGGATCACGTCGGGCGCCTGCCGCAGGGTATTGCGCAAGGCCACCTCGTAGGATTCGGTGTCGATCCCCACCTCGCGCTGGGTGACGATGCAGCCGGCGTGGGGATGGGCGAATTCCAGGGGGTCCTCGATGGTGATGATGTGGCCGCTGGAGTGCTCGTTGCGGTGCTTGATCATCGACGCCAGCGAGGTGGACTTGCCGGTGCCGGTGGCGCCCACGAACAGGATCAGGCCGCGCTTGGTCATCGCCAGGTCGTTGATGATGGGCGGCAGGCTCAGCTCCTGGGCGGTGGGAATCTTGCTCTCGATCCGGCGCAGCACCATGCCGGGCGAATCGCGCTGGATGAAGGCGCTGACGCGGAAGCGGCCGACGCCTTGGGACGAAATGGCGAAGTTGCATTCGTTGGTGTTCTGGAATTCGTCCTTCTGACGCTGGTTCATGATCCCCATGACGACTTCCCGGCACTGGTCCGTCGTCAGCTTGGTGTTGGAGATGGGCTGGATGACGCCGTCGACCTTGAGACAGGGCTCCTTGCCGGCGGTGATGAACAAGTCCGACGCCTTCTTGTGCGACATCAGCATAAGGAGCGAATCGAAATCCATGGCAGTGGTCCGTCGGGTAGCAGTGTGGGGAACTAACTTTAGAACAAGGATTTGTTGACGGCGCGGGAGCGGGCAGCCTGGCGTGCAATGAGGCCCTTCTCCACCAGTTCCTGCAGGTGCTGGTCGAGAGTCTGCATGCCGTCCTTGCGCCCGGTCTGGATGGCGGAGTACATCTGGGCCACCTTGTCTTCGCGGATCAGATTGCGGATCGCCGCGGTGCCCACCATGATCTCCCAGGCCGCGGTGCGGCCTCCACTGATCTTCTTCAGCAGGGTCTGGGCGATGACCGCCTGCAGCGATTCCGACAACATGGAACGGATCATGTCCTTTTCCGCCGCCGGGAACACGTCGATGATGCGGTCGATGGTCTTGGCCGCGGAACTGGTATGCAGGGTGCCGAACACCAGGTGGCCGGTTTCGGCGGCGGTCAATGCCAGCCGAATGGTCTCCAGATCGCGCATTTCGCCCACCAGGATCACGTCGGGGTCTTCGCGCAAGGCCGAGCGCAAGGCTTCGTTGAAGCCCAGCGTGTCGCGGTGCACCTCCCGCTGGTTGATCAGGCACTTCTTGCTCTGGTGGACGAATTCGATGGGGTCCTCGATGGTGAGGATGTGGCTGTAATCGTTGTTGTTGATGTAGTCGATCATGGCCGCCAGGGTGGTCGACTTGCCGGAACCGGTGGGTCCGGTCACGAGGATCAGGCCGCGCGGGTGGCGGGTGACTTCCTGGAAGAAGGCCGGACAGCCGAGGTCTTCCAGGGTCAACACTTTGGACGGAATGGTTCGAAAAACGCCCGCAGCACCGCGGTCCTGATTGAAGCCATTGACGCGGAAACGGGCGATACCGGGCAGTTCGAAGGAAAAGTCGGTTTCGAAAAATTCCTCGTAGTCGCGCCGCTGCCGATCATTCATGATGTCGTAAAGCAGTGCATGGACCTCCTTGTGATCCAGCGGTGGCACGTTGATGCGGCGAATGTCGCCGTCCACCCGGATCATCGGCGGCAGTCCGGCGGAAAGGTGCAGGTCCGAAGCCCCGTTTTTCACGGAAAAGGCAAGCAGTTCGGCTATGTCCATGGAATCCTCTGAGTCACGACTAAAATCTTGAAGCGGCCTGTTCCCGGCCTTTATTCTTGCTGACTGGCGGCGGCCAGGCTTGCAGAACGGGCACGTCGCGCCGGTGCCGGACGGTTCGAGCGGCGCTTGAAGTATAGATTGACCTCATCACACCACAACCATGAACGGCATCGAAGCACGTTTCTCCGCGGTTCGGGAACGCATCCGCCAGGCCGA
>VEPB01000316.1 GCA_012026715.1 Methylococcaceae bacterium
AGCCGGGGGCGGGGCGGATGCCGCGGTAGTCTTCGTCGACCAGTTGCTCGTTGCTTAAGCTTTCATCGGGGGCGTAGCCCCAGAATTCCGTGCGAACTCGTTCGTGCAGGTGTTCGGCGAAGGCTTCCGCCAGGCGGTCGGCCAGGGCTTTCAGCAAGATGGAGCTGTAGTCGTCGTGGTCGGCGGCGAAGCGCTCCAAATGGGCTTCGATGCCTTGCCCGGCGGTGACGGCGAAGCCGCCGATGTAGTCGGGCGTCCCCACCGGGGCGACGTAATCGGCCAGGCAGAAGTTGTGCTGGCCGGGTTCCTTGCGGTGCTGCTGACGCAGGTGGTGGAGGGTGGCGCGCACCTCGCTGCGGGTTTCGTCGGTGTAGATCAGGATGTCGTCGCCGACGCTGTTGGCGGGGAACAGGCCGTAGACCGCACGGGCGGTCAGCCAGTTCTCGCGGATCAGGGTATCCAGCATGGCGCGGGCGTCGCGGTAGAGATGGCGGGCCTGTTCACCCACCACTTCGTCGTCGAGGATCGCAGGATACCTGCCCGCCAACTCCCAGGTGTGGAAAAAGGGCGACCAGTCGATGCACTGGGCGATGACGTCCAGGGGATAGTCTTCGAATCGCCCCATGGCCAGCAGGCGCGGGCGGGTCGGGGTGTATTCCTGCCAGTCGCCGCGGAAGGCGTGTTGGCGGGCCTCGGCCAGGGTCAGCAGATTGCTCTGCTGCTGGCGACCGCCATGGCGCTGGCGCACCTCCTGATATTCGGCGCGGATCTTGGCGACGTAATCGGTCCGCAGGTCATCGCTCAACAGGCTCCCCGCCACGCCCACGGCGCGGGAGGCGTCGGTGACGTAGACCACCGGTTCCGAATAATGGGGTGCGATCTTCACCGCGGTGTGGGCTCGGGATGTCGTGGCGCCGCCGATCAGCAGGGGAATCTTGAATTCCAGCCGCTCCATCTCCTTGGCCACGTGCACCATCTCGTCCAGGGACGGGGTGATCAGGCCGCTCAGGCCGATCATGTCGGCGTTCTCCGCCCGCGCCGCTTCCAGAATCCTGTCCGCCGGCACCATCACCCCCAGGTCGACCACGTCGAAGCCGTTGCACTGCAGCACCACGCCGACGATGTTTTTGCCGATGTCGTGGACGTCGCCCTTCACCGTGGCCAGCACGATCTTGCCGTTGGACTTGACCTCGCCCAGCCGGGCCTTTTCCTCCTCCATGTAAGGCATCAGATGGGCCACGGCCTTTTTCATGACGCGGGCGGACTTCACCACCTGGGGCAGGAACATCTTGCCGGCGCCGAACAGATCGCCCACCACGTTCATGCCGTCCATCAAAGGGCCCTCGATCACGTGCAACGGGCGCTCCACCGATAGCCGGGCGGCCTCGGTGTCTTCCTCGATGTATTGGTCGATGCCTTTGACGAGGGCATGTTCCAGCCGTTTGGCCACCGGCCAGTCGCGCCAGGCCAGGTCTTCCTTCTTCTCGGCCTGCGCGCCGCCGCCCCGGTATTGGTCGGCGATGGCCAGCAGGCGCGCGGTGGCATCGTCGCGGCGGGCCAGGATCACGTCCTCCACCGCGTCGCGCAGTTCGGCGGGTAGCTCGTCGTAGATGGCCAGCTGGCCGGCGTTGACGATGCCCATGCTCATGCCGGCCTTGATGGCGTGGTAGAGGAACACGGCGTGGATGGCTTCCCGCACCGGGTCGTTGCCGCGGAAGGAGAAGGACACGTTGGACACGCCGCCGGAGATCAGCGCGTGCGGCAGGCTGGCCTTGATGCGGCGGGTGGCCTCGATGAAGTCGAGCCCATAGCAGTTGTGCTCCTCGATGCCGGTGGCGACGGCGAAGATGTTGGGGTCGAAGATGATGTCCTCGGGCGGGAAGCCGATGCCGGTCAGCAACTGGTAGGCCCGCGTGCAGATTTCCACCTTGCGGTTCTCGGTGTCGGCCTGGCCCTGTTCGTCGAAGGCCATGACGATCACCGCGGCGCCGTAGCGGCGCACCAGGCGGGCATGATGCAAAAAGGCCTCCTCGCCCTCCTTGATGGAGATGGAGTTGACGATGCCCTTGCCCTGCAGGCATTGCAGGCCGGCTTCGATGATGTCCCACTTGGAGGAGTCCAGCATCACCGGCACCCGCGCGATGTCCGGCTCGGCGGCGATCAAGTTCAAAAACCTCACCATGGCCGCCTTGGAATCCAGCATGCCTTCGTCCATGTTGATGTCGATCACCTGGGCGCCGTTCTCCACCTGGGCGCGGGCGACGCTCAGCGCCTCCTCGTACTTCTCCTCCTTGATGAGCCGGCGGAACAGGGCCGAGCCGGTGACGTTGGTGCGCTCGCCCACGTTGACGAAGAGCGACTGCGGGCCGATGTAGAAGGCGTCCAAGCCTGACAGCCGGCATTGGGGATCGATTGCGGGGATGGGGCGGGGCGGGAAGTGCTCCACCGC
>VEPB01000313.1 GCA_012026715.1 Methylococcaceae bacterium
CGGGATGCCCGCTCGCTGGGCCAGATGGCCCGTGACGAACTGGGCGCCATCGGCGGCACGGCGGCCTTGGCCGGAGTCCTGATGATCATGATCATCCTGATCGCGGTGCTGGGACTGGTGGTGGTGAACGCCATGAAGCACAGCCCCTGGGCCACCTCCACGGTGGCGGCAACCATACCCATCGCCGTGGTGATCGGCGTCTACATGCGGATGCTGCGGCCCGGCCGGGTGATGGAAGCGACCGCCATTGGCGTGGCTCTGCTGCTGTTGGCGGTGGTGGCCGGCCGCTGGGTGGACGAGTCGGAGGCGTTGCGGGGCTGGTTCGACTACGACGGCCCGCAACTGGCGCTGATGGTGATCTGCTACGGCTTCGCCGCGGCGGTGCTGCCGGTGTGGCTGCTGCTGGCGCCGCGCGACTATCTGTCCACCTTCATGAAGCTGGGCACCATCGCCGCCCTGGCAGTGGCCATCGTCATCCTGCACCCGGAGATGAAGATGCCGGCGCTGACCCGTTTCGTCGACGGCACCGGCCCCATCTTCGGCGGCAAGCTGTTTCCCTTCGTATTCATCACCATCGCCTGCGGCGCCATCTCCGGTTTCCATTCCCTCATCGCCTCCGGCACCACGCCCAAGCTGTTGGCCAACGAAGGCGATGCTCGCATGATCGGCTACGGCGCCATGATGATGGAGTCCTTCGTCGCCATCATGGCCATGGTGGCGGCCACGGTGCTGGAGCCGGGAGTGTATTTCGCCATCAACAGCCCGGCGGGCGTGGTGGGCAAGGAAGCCGTGGATGCGGTCGCCAAGATTGCCGCCTGGGGCTTCCCGGTCACCGTGGAGCAGATGTCCGATCTGGCCAAGGCCATGGGCGAGGCCACCCTGTTCGCCCGCACCGGCGGCGCGCCGTCTTTGGCGGTGGGCATGGCCAGCCTGTTCGCCAGCGCCTTCGGCCAGGGTTTGCTGTCCCTGTGGTACCACTTCGCCATCATGTTCGAAGCCTTGTTCATTTTGACAACGCTGGATGCGGGGACCCGGGTTGCGCGCTTCATGCTGCAGGACATGCTGGGCAATTTCGTGCCGGCCCTGGGGCGCACCAGTTGGTATCCGGGGGTACTACTGACCTCTGCGCTGGTAGTCGCCGGCTGGGGCTATTTCCTTTACACCGGCACCATCGACCCGCTGGGCGGCATCAACAGCCTGTGGCCGTTGTTCGGCATCGCCAACCAGATGCTGGCGACGATCGCTTTGTGTGTTGCCACCACCATCCTGCTGAAATCGCCGCAATCCCGCCATGCTTGGGTGACCGCAGTCCCGCTGGTATGGCTCATCACGGTCACCTCGGCGGCCGCCTGGGAAAAGCTTTACAGCGAGGAACTGCGGATCGGCTTCCTGGCCCACGCCAAAGACCAGGCCGACAAGCTGGCGGCGGGCCTGCTGCCGCCCGAGGTGGCCGCCAAGGCGCCGCAACTGATCTTCAACGATTACCTCGATGCCGCGCTGACGGCTGCCTTCCTGGCCATTACCTGGGTGCTGGTGCTCGATACCCTGCGGGTGGCGTTCTGCATCCTGACCGGCCGCGACTATCCGCCCAGTTCGGAATCTCCGCGCGAGCCGAGTGGGCTGGTGGAGGAATGGGTGAGGGATTAGCCGTAGTTGGTTAGATTTGTCGTTTTCAAAAGACGATTGCGGCGAAACATCAGAAGACAATTGCACCGACTACAAGGACCGTCCACGAGGTAGATTCGTTGGAGAGGTGTTCCGAGCCAATCAGTGATCCGTGTGTTGAGACATCGCTATTTTTCGGCATTCACTTCCGCCGTTGCCAGGCAGCAACTTTCTTCAACCAGTACGTCCAGAACACTTAGGATTTGACCCAAATTAACTTCCTCGAATTATCGCGGCAGGGAGTCAGAGTCCATCGGGTCGAAATCTGGAACCCTACCCAGGAACCTGCGGCCCATGGCCGCACCTTTTTTTTCTTCTCCCTGTGGGAGAAGGTGGCCCGAAGGGCCGGATGAGGGAGAGTGCAGGGTGAGGGCCAAGTGCCTGATGTTTCAACACGCTTACCGTAAGCACGAGGCGCCTGGGTCATCACCCCAACTCCTCTCCCGCAGGGAGAGGGGCTTCAATGCAATCCCATCGGGACTGCGCTCAGAAATATCCGTCGGGGACTTCCGGGAGTTTATTGTTGGCCAAATCCTTAGCCCTTTCCGGCAGATTTGTCCTTGGCCACACGGATAGCCATCAAACCAACCGGCATTGAGCGCTGGCGCACTGATCCCCCGAATCCGCAGAGGCGCGACCCGCCGAGTTACTGCAATGGCACGTTGACGATTTCCGGGTAGCCGTCCAGCTCCAGGCACAGCCGCAGGCTTCGGGCACTCTTGGCCTCGTCCCGGCCCGGAAAGAAAAGCACGCCGTACACCAGATCGCCGGGCTGCACCCGTTGGTTCTTCAGGGTCTTGGACGCTAGATCCTTGCGGATGGCGGTTTCCACGGCGTACCCGGAATCCGACAGTCCGTCCATGACGCCGAACCCGGCGCCGATTCCCACGCCCTGTAGAACCGGATCTATGAACCCCTTGCCCAACAGCGTCCCCAAGGCAAATCCGGTGGCGGCGCCGGCGGCGCTGAACAGCTTGACGGTATCGACGGTGGTGCGGGCAATGTCACCTCGGCTGACGGCGTTGCTGACCCTGTTGTAGGCCTGGTCTGACGTCAGCACCGGCCAGGCCTGGCCTTCCCGGTCGATGAGAAAGGTTTGCTCGGGCCGGATGTGGACCACCGCCCGGCTCCGGTTGTCGAGGGCGAACCGCACCGGATAGAGGCCGGCGCCGCGCACGTCGAAGCCGAACGCGGTTTCCGCCTGAGCCGGGTCATCGTAGGGCGAGGCATTGACCAACGCGCCCTGGACGTTGACCCCGGCGTTGCGGGCGGTCGGCACGGGGACCGGCATCACCTTGGGCTGGCGCGGCGGGCCGCAGGAAAGCAGCAGCGCCGTCAGCACGATCGACCCCACCAGGCGCAGCAAGGTCACCACTAGAGAAGTTGGAGGGCTACGATACATCGCTCTGTTCCGGTTTTACCGCGTGGCTTGGGCGGGCTCAGGTTCCATTATAATGGCGAATCAGCAATCGACCGTTGCGCCCTACGATGGATCAGCCATGACCGAATCGCCTCCCCTGCCGGAATCCTCACTTTCGCCCGCCCAGTCCGCCGTGGGGCGATTGCGGGATTTTGTCGCCAGCCGGGTAATCGGCCAGGATCTGCTGATCGAGCGGATGCTGATCGCCCTCATGGCGGATGGCCACATCCTGGTGGAAGGCGCGCCCGGCCTGGCCAAGACCCGCGCCATCAACGTCTTGAGCCGGGGCGTCGAAGGGGACTTCCACCGCATCCAGTTCACCCCAGACCTGCTCCCCGCCGATTTGACCGGCACGGAGATCTACCGGCCGCAGGAGGGCTCCTTCCATTTCCAGCAGGGGCCTCTGTTCCACAACCTGGTCTTGGCCGACGAAATCAACCGCTCTCCGGCCAAGGTGCAGTCGGCCCTGCTGGAAGCCATGGCCGAACGGCAGATCACGGTGGGCCGCACCACCTATTCGTTGCCCAGGCTGTTCATGGTGATGGCGACCCAGAATCCGATCGAACAGGAAGGCACCTATCCCTTGCCGGAAGCCCAGTTGGACCGCTTTCTGCTCTACGTGCGCATCGGCTATCCGGCGCCCTCCCACGAACGCGAAATCCTGCGGCTGGTGCGGGCCGAAGCGCGCCAGGAAGGCGGCGGCGAGGCCGACGGTCCGGCGGAACCGATGCCCCAGGAGGAGTTGTTCCGGGCCCGCCGCGAGGTTCTGGACCTATACATGGCAAAGCCACTGGAGGACTATCTGCTGCAACTGGTGCTGGCGACCCGTGAACCGGCGGCTTACGGCGCCGATCTGGCGCGCTGGCTGCAGTACGGCGCCAGCCCCCGCGCCACCATCGCCCTGGACCGCTGCGCCCGTGCCCGCGCCTGGCTGGACGGGCGAGACTTCGTCACGCCCGAAGACATCCAGGCCATGGCCTACGATGTGCTGCGCCACCGCCTGATCATGTCCTACGAGGCGGAAGCGGAAGGCATCAGCGCCGATCACTTCATCGCCGAACTGCTGCAGCGGGTGGCAGTGCCCTGATCGGTCCGGCGAGCGATCCCCGCCGGTTGGCGGGGGCCCCCCGGCGAACGCCCATGCCGGAGCGCTGCGTTAAACCTTGAACCGATCCACGGTCGCCCGCAGGTTCTGGGCCACCGACAACAGGTTGGCGCTGGCCTGCGAGGATTCGTGGGCGAAGCTGACCGTTGCGATGGAGCCTTCGCTGATGCTCGCGACGTTGCGGTTGATCTCGTCGGAGACCGCGCTCTGCTGCTCGGCGGCGCTGGCGATCTGCGCGTTCTGGTCGGTGATGGTGGCGATCATGAGGGTGATGTCCTCCAGCGCCTGCCCCGCCATGGATGCCTGCCGCACCCCGTCCTGGGCGCGATTGCGGCTGTCCTGCATCACCGCCACCGCCTGCCGCGACTTTTCCTGCAATTGCTCGATGGTGCGTTGAATCTCCACCGTGGCTTGCTGGGTGCGGGCCGACAGCGATCGCACCTCGTCGGCGACTACCGCGAAGCCACGACCCTGCTCCCCGGCCCGAGCCGCCTCGATGGCTGCGTTGAGGGCCAGCAGGTTGGTCTGGTCGGCGATTCCCTTGATGACCTGGAGGATCTTGCCGATGCTGTCGCTGTCGTTCTCCAGTTCGTGGATCACCCCGGCTGCCCGCTCCACTTCGGCCGCCAGTTGCGTGATCGCATCCACGGTCTTCTCGACCACCTGCTGGCCGCCACGCGCACGTTCCCCGGCATCCCGGGTGGTTTCCGCCGCCTTGGCGGCGCTGCGCGCCACATCCTGAACGCTGTCGGCCATTTCGCTCATGGCCCGAGCCACTTCTTCGGTCTCGGTCTGCTGCCGCTGAGCGCCCTCTTCGGTTTGCCGCACGATGGCGTTGAGTTGGTCGGACGCCACCGAAACCTTGTCGCCGTGATCCCGCAACTCCTTGATGATGGATTGAATCTTCTTGATGAAACTGTTGAAGCTGGACGCCAGCCAGGCCAGTTCCGACCTGCCTTCCGCACGCAGTCGCCCGGTCAGGTCACCGCCGCCGATCGCCTGGAGGTGCAGGACGATCTCCGTAAGCGGTTTGACCAGAAAAGCATTGGTCACGTTGTAGACCACCGCCGCGATGATCAGGAAACTGATGAAGGCGAACAGGCCGAACCACAGGACGGCGTGAGTGATGGCCACATCGGATTCCTTCAGGGAGGTGACGATTTCCAAGGCGCCGTGGAGATCGCCAATCTTCTTGTTCTCCATGCGGTAGCCCAATACATCGTTCCCGTCCTTGTTCCCCCACAGCGCCTCCGAGGTGGCGGGATCGCCGTGGCACAGCAGGCATTGCTGCTCCAGCCGCACCGGGCGGAAGTAGCGGACCTGCTGGTTCGTTTCGTCGACGAAGGCGTATTCGGTCAAACTGGAATCGGCGCCAAAGCGCTCCAAGATCTGCCGTTCCAGGTCATCTGGCGTATTGGCGGGATTGCGCGGATTTTGCCGCGGAATCTTGAGGAAGAATTTGCTTTGATCGGAGGAGGATGAATCCCGCACCACATGCCAGGCGTTGAACATGGGCACCAGAAAATTCAGCCGGTCCATGCGTTGCTTGGGATCGGTAATCTTTGCCGCCTGTTTCAACATGTCGTTGTTGTACAGGCCGTTCTTCCACATCTCCACGACGTTGGCGCGAATCGACTCGGCCACCAGAATCAGATTGCGGGCGCCCCGCACTTCCGCCGCCACCACTTCCTTGCGCTGCTGATGGGCATAGACGAACAAGGAAAGGCCAGTGATGGCCAGCATGAGCACGAGCAGCGCCAGGTTGATGCGCATGCCCACGGAAGTCCACTTCATCATGATTCCGGTCTCCTCGCGGAACGCTGGCCGGTCTGACTGCCGATTCCGGTTCCGCCCGCTATGGATGTTGTTGTCGGGGATGGGCGCCGCCGGTCAGACGGGGAAAACCCCGATCGTTCGGCGGCAAGCACCGACTAAGCGTAGCGGAGGGGAGAAAAAATCCTACCCGCCGGGTCGGATCAAATCGTGGCGGGAGCGGGTTCGCGTGAACGGAACACGAGGATCGCGGGCAGGGGCCGTGCCAGTCCCGGCCGTGACCGTCAGCCGCCAAACATTTCCTTGACCCAGGCGCTGCGGCGTTCGCGGTCCAGCACTTCGGTGCGGGCCCGCATCAGCACCACGGCGAAATAGTAAACCTGGAACGACACCGCCATCAGTAGCAACGGAATCAGCATGGTGATGTGGATGGCGGGTTTGCCCATCTTGGTGACGGTCGCGCCCTGGTGCAGGGTGTTCCACCATTCCACCGAGTAGTGGATGATCGGGATGTTGCCCACCCCCACCAGCACCAGCACCCCGCCGGCACGGGCCGCGGTGCGGACATCCTCGACGGCCGATACCAGCGCGATGTAGCCCAGGTAGAGGAACAGCAGGATCAGTTCCGAGGTGAGCCGGGCATCCCACACCCACCAGGTGCCCCACATGGGTTTGCCCCACAGCGAACCGGTCACCAGGGCGACGAAGGTGAACGATGCGCCCAAAGTCGCGGAACTGCGCACCATCACATCGGCCAGCTTGATGTTCCAGATCAGGTTGATCCCGCTCAATACTGCCATGAAGGTGTAGATGAACATGGACATCCAGGCTGCCGGCACATGCACGAACATGATGCGGTAACTGTCGCCCTGCTGGTAATCCGGCGGAGCCACCACCAGGCCCAGATACAGGCCTGCGGCAAGCGTCAACAGGAACAACGCCACCAGCCAGGGAATGAATTTGCCGGAGATGTCGTAGAAATATTTGGGTGAAGCCAGCTTGTGAAAAAACAGCCACATGGTCTTAACTCACACTGATGCGAAGGGCGGCGGCGATCGCCAGCGGCGCCAGCGAGAGCGCCAATGCCAGCAGCGATGCCAGGAAATACAGCTGGCCGGCGATCGGCATGCCGGCAGCGGCGGCGGTCACCGCGTTGGTGGCGAAGATCAGCACCGGAATGTAGAGCGGCATGATCAGCAGGGTCAACAGCACCCCGCCGCGCCGCAAACCCACGGTCAGGGCGACGCCGATGGCGCCGATCAGACTGAGCAGTGGCGTGCCGACCGCCAGGGTCAACTCCAGCGCGGCGATACCCGACGAAGACATGGCCAGGAAGATGCCCAGCAAGGGTGCCAGCAACAGCATGGGCAAGCCGCTTACCAACCAGTGGGCCAGCACCTTGGCCAGCACCAGCAGCGGCAGCGGATGAGGGCTCAGCAGCATCTGCTCCAGGGCGCCGTCGTCGAAATCGCTGCGGAACAGGCTTTCCAGGGAGAACAGAGCCGCCAGCAGGGCGGCGATCCAGATCACCCCGGGCGCGATCCGGCTCAACAAGGCCGGCTCCGGGCTCACCCCCAGCGGGAACAGGGTCACGATCATCAGGAAGAACAACAGCGGATTGGCCAGTTCGCCCCGGTGGCGAAACGCCAGCATCAGATCCCGCTTGAGCAGGATCCAGAAAGCACCGGACACGCCGCTCATAACAGCGACACCTTGACCATGTCGGCCCTGACCTCCACCGCCTGATGGGAGGTCAACACCGCCATGGCACCCTTGGCCACATGTTCCTCCAGCAGCCGGCACATCAGCGCCACCCCGTCCACATCCAGAGCGGTGAACGGCTCGTCGACGATCCAAAGGGCGGAGGGGCACACCAGCATGCGCGCCAGGGCGATGCGCTGCTTCTGCCCGGCCGACAGCTTGCGGGTGGGAAGGTCCTCGCGTCCGCGCAGGCCGGTGCGGTCCAGCACGTCGTACAACTGATCGAGATCGGCGGAAACGCCGGCGAGGGCCAGGGAAATCTTCAGGTTCTCGATGGCTGACAATTCGGTCTTGATCCCTAAGGCGTGCCCCAGATAAACCATTTCTGCGCAATAAACGCCGCGGTGCCGCTGAATATCCAAGCCCCGCCACAAGACTTCCCCGGCGCTGGGGCGGGCCAGACCCGCCAAGATCCGCAGCAAACTGGTCTTGCCGCTGCCGTTGGCGCCTTCGATCTGCACCAGCTGACCGACGTGAATCTCGAAATTGAGGCCGGCAAATAACAGATTGTCGCCGCGGATGCATTCGAGGTCGACCACCGCGAGGGACGGCGGGGCTGCGCTGGGGTTGATCATGAAACAGGAATGGGAAGGCGGGGGAAGGATATCGGCTGGAAGGGAGCCGCCCGGTGTTCGGGGCGGCAACCGCTCCTGAGTGGCACGGAGCCTGTTGCAGGGTGCATGATACCCCGTCCGGCAACAGGGGGAAACCGCTTGCCGTTTGCGTGGCCGGTACGATCGGGGGCCGCAGTGCCCCCGATCGATCTTACTGAGAGGTCAGCTGGTTGGTTATAGGGTCTTGAGGAACTCGATCAGATCCCGCCGCTCGGCCTCGGTCAGATCGGTTCCGTAATCGTGGCCACCGTTGAAATTGCCCGGCAGGGTCGCGTCGAACTCGAAACCCAGCGCATCCGGCCGGTTGCGATATCCCACGTCGACCGGATCGAACCGATGGCTGCCCATATAAAACCGCTGCTGCCGCTGCGCCGGAGGAACCAGCAACTGGTACAGGCTGGGCACCGATCCATTGTGGAGATAGGGCGCGGTCGCCCAGATTCCATCCAGCGACCGGGCCCGGTAGGCCATCAAATTGCGCGGCCGGTAGGGTTCGCCGTCGGTCCTCAAGCGATACCCGATCAACTCGTGCTTTTCGGCATCGGTGAAGGCTGGATCGGCGGAGGCCATGGCCGATGCCACCGCGATCCCCATCAGCTTCGACAACAGCGCCGGCGCCGGGAGCTGAGTCTGGCCGCCCAGCAGCGTCGCCAGATCGCCGGTGGCGACGGACCGGGTGGCGAAATTGGTGGCCATGAGCGGATCGGTGCCGATGTCCGCCAGGGGAACCATGCGGGTTTCGATAAACTGCGCGCCGAAGCGATTCTCCGCCGCCGGCGTCATGGGGTAATGCCCGTCGCCGTCGGATAGCGCATGGCACTCGGCACAACTGGGTTCATCCCCCCGCCGGGCCAAATAAAGCTCGCGGCCGCGCGCGGCCTTGGCATGGTCGATCGCCCCCAGCACCGCTTCGGGCCACTGCGGAGGCGTCAGCTTGGCCACCAGCCGTTCCAGTTCGAACAATTCTCGCGGTCGCGCCGAACTCTTGCCGAGGGTGGCGGGGTCGGTGAGATTGACGCTGCCGTAAGTCCCCAGAACCTCGCCCAAGTTGCGTCCAAAGGGATTATTGGCCGAGCCGTTCCATTGCACCCAATCTTCCTGCGGCGTGGTCCACAGGCAGGGATAACTGACCGGGGCCGCCGGCACGCGCAAGTTGTCGGGGACATGCATTTCACGGCCGAACACCTCGTTCATGATGATGCCGAAGGCGTCCACCCGGCCATAGCCGTACGGATAAGCGGGAGCGCTGCGGTCGTTATACTGCTGCAGCCAGGTCAGCCGCTCCTGCACGCGCGATTTCAACGCTTCCCGTTCGGCCTTTCGAGGTTTGTGCAACACCGCCCGGGCGAACCGGCGAAACTTTCCGGGCTGATCCAGAGTGGCCTGCAAGGCAGCCTCCAGCCCTTCGCTCAGGGCTGTGAAATCGCCCAAGGTCGGGGCACCGTCGATCCGGACGGTTTGCCCGCGATAGCGGATTTCTCCGGTATGGCAGGCCGCGCAGGTGAGACCCACCCAGGACTCGCCATCGGCCATCGGTTCCTCGGCAAAGCCAATTGGCAGACCGTCCGGGTTGGCGGGGCCGTAGGCGTCTTCGTCGTTGAGAAAGCCCAGCCGCTCGATGTGCTCGGGACTGTTGAATGATTTGGCCGAATCGGCGCGCTCCAAGGCCAAGAACCACGCCAGTGGCAGCAGGTAGGATCCTTGGGGAGTGAAATAAAACCTGGACCGTTCCTGGCTGGTCCAGTTCTGATTCAAATAAGTCGGCAACGACTGCTCATCGTCTGCCTTGACGGCGCCACACTGCAGCACCAGCGCGACCACGACACCCGCTATGGCCCCAGAATGCCTCATTTTCTCCTCCCCAAGGGTTATGCCGATGCCATGCCATCGGCGGCCCGCCATTCTCCTCCGCTTGAATACCTCAGCGCCATCAGCCCTGGCTGACTCCCGCGTAAGCCTGGGATTACAGGACGGCCGGTTTCTGCTGCTCCCGCCCGGAATGACCGATAATCACGCAAACTCAATCCGGACTTTCGATGAGCTTCCACGACATCATTCCCATACTCCAGATCGCGATCGGCCCCACCATCCTCATCTCCGCGGTGGGTTTGCTGCTGCTGACCCTCAACAATCGGCTGATGCCCGCGATCGATCGTGCCCGCGGCCTGTCGGATCAGCTCGAGCACGCCAAGCAGCCACGGCGCGAGCGCCTGACGGCGGAAACCGCCGTGATCTGGCGTCGCACCCGATTGATTCGACGCAGCATGGAACTGGCGGCCTTGAGCGCGCTGCTGGCGGCGATCCTGATCATCACCCTGTTTGTGGTCGCGGTGGAAAAACTGTCCGGCTCTGCCCTCGTCACCACATTGTTCATCTCATCCCTGTCGGCCCTGGTCGGCTGCCTGTGCTTCCTGATCCTCGACGTGCACCAATCACTGGTTGCGCTCAGGCTGGAACTGGAGGTGACGGGAATTGCCGAATCGGCACCATCAAAAAGCGACGCCCGCTGAAGTCGCAACAAGCCCGTCGGACTCCCGCAATCCGTCCAACCGGGAAGCTCGGCGAGCGCCTAGCGCGGGCCGAATCGGGCGGGGTCCACCGCAGGAATGGGCCCCATCCGCGGGAGCAGCGCCAGGTCGCGTTCTTCGATTGTCGCGATGTTGGCTGAAGAACCCCAGCCGTTTTTTTCCAGCATGGATTCCGACAGCACGTCCCACGCGCCTTCGGCGTTGATCAGGTACAACTGATAGCTCTGGTCCGGTCCCATGACGGCTGCGACTCCTGGTTGCGGCCGCTGCAGGTCGCTCAAGGCTCCCGCTATGGTTGCTCCGATGACGGCGTAGCCGTCTGGCAGCGGATGGCCGTCCTTGTCGGCAGGGTAGAGCGTCGAGCTTTTCAGGGCCGCCTGGCGTAGCGGGTCGACAACGTCGATGTAGCGGCTGTTGGGAAGCTTCGACAGAGTCTCCCGCAGCTTCTCGATATGCTGCATTTCTTGGGAAATCAGATCGTGATAGGCCTGCGGCGGCGTCAGCCCTTCGGCCTCGATCCGCAGGGAGTAGGCCAATTCCTTGGTCGGGATGACGGTGAAGACCAGCCGCGAACCGGTCCCGGTCACTGCTTCGTCCATGATGCGTGCGGTTTGGCCCATGATCCCGTAACCGGCGACTACGGCCGGATGTTTCGGATCGTTGGAGTAAAACCGCAACCGCGGGGTGTAGACCATGGAAGAGCTGTCCCGGAAATCGGCTTTCCAGGTTTCCGAATCCGGCGCCGGGAAAGGCACGTTAGGCAGATCAGAGAGTTTGAGCGCGGGGTCAGGGCGCAGCGAGCGCCATTGATCGAGGGCGTAAGCAGCCTTGAAGGATTCCAGCGGATCGTTGCCCGTGTAATAGGCGACCACCACCACCCGCGGATGGAGCTTGCCGGCCAAGGTGAACATATTGAGATATTGCACTGCGCCCCAGCCACCGGTAGCCATGCTGTAGAGCGCTGTGGGAGGCAAGCCGGCGTGGCGCCGCATTTGATTCGGCCAGTTGGCTTCGATCGGCGCGTTATTGCCATAGGTTTGGCTGTCGCCGATGACGACGACTGGAGCTACCTGAGGAACCAACCGGTTCCGAAAGCCCAGCACGTCGTGCGGGCCGAACAGCATGTTGCCGGGGGCTAGTGGGCGCGCCCTGACTAGGGTGATGGGGTCGTTTACCAGAAAGTCGGCGGTGTCTTTCTCCGCCGGGTTGTGAAAAACCGTTTCATAGAACGCGGGAAGTTCCTTGCTCAAGCGAACCACCTGGGAGTCCGTGGGGGCTTTGAACAGCTGGGGAGACATCCAGCGGATGATGCCCAGTCCCACTGCGACGGTCAGCACGACGCTGGCCAGTAATAGCCATAATTCCTTTCTTGTCATGACGGTCTGCGCTAGTCGGGGGTGAATTTGTCCTGGTAGGTTTGCAGCAGCGCGGGATCCTGTTCGCCCTTCCGGAGAAACGAGTCGCCGATGGCCAGAGTATCCATCTCCGTGCCCATGAAGCAGTGAAAGGCGTCTTCCGGGGTACAGACGATGGGCTCACCGCGAACGTTGAAACTGGTGTTGACCAGGACCGGGCAGCCGGTTTTCGCCTTGAACAGGGATAGCAGGCGGTGATATTTGGGATTGGTTTCCTCGTGCACGGTCTGAACCCGCGCCGAATAGTCCACGTGGGTGACCGCCGGGACGAGGGAGCGCTGCAGTTTCAGCTTGTCCAGGCCGGTGAACTGCTCTGTACCTTGCGGCAAAGGCAAACGCTTGCTGTCGCAGACTTCGGCGACCAGGAGCATATAGGGACTCGGCCGGTCCAGGGCGAACCAATCGCGGCAATCTTCCGCCAATACCGAAGGGGCAAACGGGCGAAAAGATTCGCGGAACTTCACCTTCAGATTCAGGACCGACTGCATGCTGGAGGAGCGGGCGTCAGCCACGATGGATCGGGCACCCAACGCTCGTGGCCCGAATTCCATGCGCCGCTGAAACCACCCGAGGGCTTCCTGATCCACCAGGGATTCCGTGGCCGTGGTAAGCAGGCGCTCCGGTTGCAAAGTGGTGAACCGGGCGCCGGCTCGCGTTAAGCGGTCTTCGATGTCCCGTTGGGAAAACTCGGGGCCGAGATAGGCGCCGCGCATCGCATCGGTCGGCACGGCAATCCGAGATTGGTCGGCGTGCAGATGATGGACGGCCAGGGCGGCACCGATCGCGCCGCCGGCATCGCCTGCCGCCGGCTGAATCCAGATGTCGTCGAATCGGCCATCCCGCAGGATCTTCCCGTTGGCCACGCAATTCAAGGCAACTCCGCCTGCGAGGCAGAGGTGTCTCTGACCGGTCTCGGCTGCGATGGAACGTGACAGGCGGATCATGACTTCCTCAGTCACCGCCTGGATCGAAGCGGCGATGTCCATGTGCCGCGGGTCGACGGGATGTTCCGGCCGGCGGGCCTTCAGACCGAACAGCCGCTCGAACCGCTTGTTGATCATGCGAAGGCTACCGAGGTAGCCGAAAAAGGCCATGTTCAGGCGAAACGATCCGTCGGCCTTGATATCGATCAGATTGTCCCTGATCAGGTCGGCATAGCGCGGAGTGCCGTAAGGAGCCAGGCCCATGAGCTTGTATTCGCCGGAATTGACTTTGAACCCGGCATAGTAGGTGAACGCCGAATACAGCAGACCCAGAGAATGCGGGAAATTGATTTCCTTCAACACTGTCAGGCTGTTGCCGCGGCCTACCGCCAAGGAGGTGGTCGCCCATTCGCCGACGCCGTCGAGCGTCAACACGGCCGCTTCGGCAAAGGGGGACGGAAAGAAGGCACTGGCCGCGTGGCTCAGATGATGTTCTGAAAACAGCAGGCGATTCCTGCCATCGAAATTGTTGTCGATAGCTTGCAGTTCCGTGCGCAGGATATCCCGCTGGAACAGCTTTTCCTTGATCCAGACCGGCAGTGCCTTTTGGAACGAGGGAAAGCCCTGAGGCGCGATGGCCGTATAGGTTTCCAGCAATCGCTCGAATTTGAGGAAGGGTTTGTCGTAAAACACGACGTAGTTCAGGTCCCCAAGCCGCAACCCGGCTTCGGCCAGACAGTACTGGATGGCGTTTTTCGGGAATCCGCTGTCATGCTTGCGGCGGGTGAATCTTTCCTCCTGCGCAGCGGCGACGATGTCGCCGTTATCGACCAGGGCCGCCGCACTGTCGTGGTAATAGGCTGAAATCCCTAAAACCCTCAATGACCTATCCATTGGATGCTTAGAACAAGGTGTAGATCAAAGGCGCCAGTGCCGAAGTCTGCGCGAAGATCAGGAGCCCGCCCAGCATGATGCTGATGACTATGATCGGTAGCAGCCAGAATTTTTTTCTTACCTTGAGAAACGCCCACAGCTCACGCAGAGTATCCACGGCACGGCCTCAAAACTGACGGGTAAAATCGGTAGAACCGGAGTCTGCCTCGCGTGCGATCCAGTAACTCGCCGCGTCGGGATTCCTTCGCAGCCGCAGAGGATCCCGCCTGAGAACGCGCAACCACAACCCGATGGGCGTGACGACGGCGAAGAAGATGATACCGAGCACCAGGGGATTCACCACCCGGGACAGCGCATAGCCCAGCCCCGTCCACAGCACATTCAAAGGACGCAGCAGGATGGGCGCGCCAAGGGATGAGACCAGGATGATCGCGGCGGCAAGCACCAGCCAGATCGTTTCCGGATAGGAGGAATGCCAGGAATAGGCGGCCGCCGCGGTTAGCAATGCCGCCATGGTCATTCCAAAGGATTGGTCTGAAGGGAGCTTGAATTTCATGTCCTGATGGCTGGAAGGGTAGGCGTCTCGGAGCGGCGGCACATCATGGCTGTCAATCAGGCTGCAAGGCTAGGGCAGTATAGTCCACGTCGCCGAAGGGACGGTGAGGCGTTGACATCCACTATTCGTACGAGGCACTCCTAACCTTGTATTTGTTCCGTCACGGATCGGGAAGCGCCGTGTATGTCCCCGACCCATCGGGCATCTGGTCAAGGTCATAGCGGATAAATCGCTGAGTTCCGGTTCCGGCGCGGGGAAGATGCGGACACAAAAAACCCGCGGCAGCTTTTGCTGCCGCGGGTTTTAGGCTCACCCCGGAAACCGGGTGAAACAGCCTAGAGGCTGTAGTACATATCGAACTCGACCGGGTGGGTGCTCATGCGGAACCGGGTCACGTCCTGCATCTTCAGGTCGATGTAGGCGTCGATCACGTCGTCGGTGAACACGCCGCCGCGGGTCAGGAACTCGCGGTCCTTGTCGAGGGCTTCCATGGCCATGTCGAAGCTGTGGCAAACCTGCGGGATGTTCCTGGCTTCCTCGGCCGGCAGGTCGTACAGATCCTTGTCCATGGCGTCGCCCGGGTGGATCTTGTTCTGGATGCCGTCGAGGCCAGCCATGAGCATGGCGGCGAAAGCCAGGTAGGGGTTGGCGGTGGAGTCCGGGAAGCGGACTTCGATGCGGCGCGCCTTGGGGTTCATCACGTAGGGGATGCGGATGGAGGCGGAACGGTTGCGGGCCGAGTAAGCCAGCATGACCGGAGCCTCGAAGCCCGGCACCAGCCGCTTGTAGCTGTTGGTGGAGGCGTTGCAGAAGGCGTTCAGGGCCTTGGCGTGCTTGATGATGCCGCCGATGTAGAACAGTGCGGTTTCCGACAGGCCGCCGTACAGGTCGCCGGAGAACAGGTTCTTGCCGTCCTTCGCGATGGACTGGTGGACGTGCATGCCGCTGCCGTTGTCGCCGACCAGGGGCTTGGGCATGAAGGTGGCGGTCTTGCCGAACGCGTGGGCGACGTTTTGAATCACGTACTTCAGCACCAACACCTCGTCGGCCTTCTTCACCAAGGTGTTGAACTTGACGCCGATCTCGCACTGACCGGCGGTGGCCACTTCATGGTGATGCACTTCCACGACCTGGTTCATTTCTTCCAGGGTGTTGCACATGGCGGAGCGCATGTCCTGGAGGGAATCGACCGGCGGGACCGGGAAATAACCACCCTTGATGCCGGGACGATGGCCGATGTTGCCATCCTCGTATACTTTCTCGCTGTTCCAGCCGGCTTCCTCGGAATCGATCTTGAAGAAGGCGCCCTGCATGGTGGTGCCCCAGCGGACGTCGTCGAACACGAAGAACTCGTTCTCCGGTCCGAACAAGGCGGTGTCGCCGATGCCGGTGGACTTCAGATAGGCTTCCGCGCGTTTGGCGATGGAACGCGGGTCGCGCTCGTAGCCCTGCATGGTGGACGGTTCGATGATGTCGCAGCGCAAGATCAGCGTGGCGTCGTCGAAAAACGGGTCCATGACGGCGGAGGCGGCATCCGGCATCAGGATCATGTCGGATTCGTTGATGCCCTTCCAGCCGGCGATGGAGGAACCGTCGAACATCTTGCCGTCTTCGAACAGGTTTTCATCGATGGTGCTGACCGGAACGGTCACGTGCTGCTCCTTGCCGCGGGTGTCGGCAAAGCGGAAGTCGACATATTTGACTTCCTTCTCCTTGATCAATTGGAGTACGTCTTTCGGCGTCATGGGTTAGTCCTCACGATTTTCTTATGGGAGGGTAAAACAACAGGATGATTTAAATACAGAAATCATACCAACCAATCCGCAGCGCAAGTTATTGATCCTGGCTGCTTCTTTTTTCGGGATCTAGCGCAATGAGAACCACGGATGCACCATGGGTGTGCGCATCGCACCACAATAGCCCAAAAACTTCTTTGTTTACACGGCTGTCGTCGCATGTGGATTTCAACCTGCCGTCCGGCGAACGATTGCAACTCAAGGGCTCACCGCTCATTGGCCCAGGATGCCGCGTATCCCGGCAATGCCCTGGCCACCGTGAATCCGGGCCAGCGCAAGGTGGTGGGGACGCAACCCGCCCAGCGCGTAAACCGGAAGATTGACGTGGTCCACTAAATCCCCGAAACGCTGCCAACCCAACGGCTGGCCGTGGGGATGCGTTTCGGTCGGCAGCACCGGTGACAGCAGGGCGAAGTCGGCACCTAGAGCTGCTGCCCGTTCCAGTTCAGCCAGATCGTGACAGGAAGCCGCGAAGTAGCGATCGCGACCAACCGGCCGGGCCATGCATCGACGCAACTGGACGGAGTCCAGGTGAACCCCGGCGGCTCCGGCTCCCCAAGCCCAATCTTCGGCGAGATCCAACAAAACCCGAATCCCGTGGTTGTTGCCGAACTCCAAGACCGACAAGGCCAGCGCACGATAAGCTTCTGCGTCCAGCCCCTTCGAACGTGCCCGCAGCAGGGTAATGTGAGCATCGGCGAACGCCTGGAGTTGCAGGGCCAACTCGCCGCGATGCTCCAGCGACGCCAAGTCGAGAATGGCGTAGCGCTCCGGGAGCTGAGCCGCCGTCACGATCGCGCGGTTAGCCGCTGGAAACTCGAACTTGGCCAGATCGCCCGGCGGAACCCAGCACACGGGTTGCCCCTGCATGCCGCGGGGAGTGCCGCTGAACTCCTCCACCCGCAACACGTCCAGGGTGACGTCGCGATCCGGATAGGCGTGATGGATGCGGAGCAGCGGCCCGCTGCGCTCCAGCGTGATCGCCACTTCTTCCTCCAACTCGCGCCGCAAGGCCTGTTCGACCGTTTCGCCCGGCTCGATTTTGCCCCCCGGAAACTCCCACAGCCCGCCCTGATGGAGAGACTCGTCGCGGCGGGCGATGAGCACTTCGCCGTCGCCATTGACCACGACCCCCGCAGCGACGTGGAAATGCCGGCGCTCCGCCATCGCCGCACCAATCAGGTGCGATACTCCGCATTGATGCGGACATAGTCGTAGGAGAAGTCGCAGGTCAGCACTTCCGCGCTGGCCTGGCCCCGCCCGAGCCGCACGCCCACGGTAATCTCCGGCTTGGCCATTTCGGCCTGGCCGGCGGCCTCGGTATAAGCGCCGGCGCGGCCGCCGCCTTCGACGATCCGGACATCCCCCAGAAACACGGATACCCTCGCGATGTCCAGCTCCGGGCAGCCGGCGCGGCCGATCGCCGCGAGGATACGGCCCCAGTTGGGATCGCTGGCGAAAAACGCGGTCTTGACCAGGGGCGAATGGGCGATGGTCTTGCCCACCGCCAGCGCCTCGACGCGGGCGCGCGCCTCCCGGACATCGATCCGGATGAGCTTGGTGGCGCCCTCGCCATCGCGGATGATGGCTTCCGCCAGTTCACCGCAGACCTCCAGCACGGCGCGGCGGAACTCATCCCATCCCGGCCGGCCGGGCGCAAGCTCCGCCGAGCGTCCCGAGGCCATTAGCACGCAGGCGTCGTTGGTGGAGGTGTCGCCGTCCACCGTGATGCAATTGAACGACTGGTCGACGGCCTCGTCGAGCACCTGCTGGAGGGCCCCGGCCTCGACCGCCGCGTCGGCGGCCACGAAGGACAGCATGGTGGCCATGTCCGGATGGATCATGCCGGCGCCCTTGGCGATTCCGACGACAGACACGCTCTGTCCATCGACGGCGAGTTCGCGGCTGGCGATCTTGGGGCGGGTGTCGGTGGTCATGATGGCGCGGGCGGCCCGCTCCCAGCCTTGTTCATCCAACGCCGTCAAGGCGCCGGGCAGGGCGGCGGCAATCTTGTCCAGTGGCAGGTATTCGCCGATGACCCCGGTGGAAAACGGCAGCACCTGGCTGTCCGCGCCACCGACCAACGCTGCCAATCGGCGGCAGCTTTCGCGGGCATCGTCCAGACCGCGTGCTCCCGTGCCGGCATTGGCGTTGCCGGAATTGATCAAGAGCCAGCGCGGTGCTTGCCCAAGATGTTCGCGCGCTACCACGACCGGCGCGGCGCAGAAGGCGTTGCGGGTGAATACCGCCGCCAGGGTGCCGCCCGCGGCGAGCTCGATGACCAGCAGGTCGTCGCGGTCGGTCCGCTTGATGCCGGCGCCGGTCGCGCCGAGGCGAATACCCGAGACCCTCAGTCCAGCGGAACTCATGGATAGAACGTCTCTCGCGTCAGTTCAGCTGGCCGTGGCATTGCTTGAATTTTTTGCCGGAACCGCAGGGGCAGGGTTCGTTGCGTCCCACCTTGCGGTCGTCCCGCACGAATGGCCGGTGGTGAGCCTCCCCCGGTACGGTTGCGGCCGGCGACTCGGCCGGTTCCGGCGCATCGTCGGCCAAGGCACTGGCCGCTTCCGCGTGCTGGAACTGCATTTCGACGCTGGGACGGTTCTGCTCTTCCATGACCCGGATTTCATCTTCGGTGCGCAGCTGCACCTTGCAGAGGAAGCCGACCACTTCGTGCTTCACGCTGTCCAGCATGTTGGTGAACATTTCGAAGGCTTCCCGCTTGTATTCCTGCTTGGGGTCCTTCTGGGCATAGCCGCGCAGGTGGATGCCCTGGCGCAGATGGTCCATGGCGGCCAGATGTTCCTTCCAGGCATTGTCCAACACCTGCAGCATCACCGATTTCTCCAGGTGCTGCATCACCGGCAATCCCAAAGCATCGACCTTGTGCTGATAGACCTGGTCGACTTCGCCCCGAATCATTTCCCTGAGCTTTTCTTCGTATTAATTTTCATCGTGCTCCAACCAGTTGCGTATCGGCAGCCTCACGCCCAGTTCGTGCTCGAAGGCCTCCTCCAGCCCCTTGACGTCCCATTGTTCCTCCATGCTGTGGGGCGGCACGAACTGCTCGGTGAGCTGGTCAGCCACGTCGTGGCGCACGGCGGCGATAGTGGCGCTGATCTCCTCGGCGGCCATCAGCTCGTCGCGCTGCTGGTAGATCACCCGACGCTGATCGTTGGCGACGTTGTCGTATTCCAGCAACTGCTTGCGGATGTCGAAGTTGCGCGCCTCCACCTTGCGCTGGGCGTTCTCGATGGCCTTGGTGACCCAGGGATGCTCGATGGACTCGCCCTCCTTCATGCCCAGCCGCTGCATCAGGTGCGCGACCCGGTCGGAGGCGAAGATCCGCATCAACGGGTCTTCCAACGACAGGTAGAAGCGGGTGGAACCCGGGTCGCCCTGACGGCCTGAACGGCCGCGCAGCTGGTTGTCGACGCGGCGGGATTCGTGCCGCTCCGAGCCGATCACGTGCAAGCCGCCGCTGGCCACTACGGCCTTGTGGCGCTCCTCCCAGCCCGCCCTGGCAGCGGCGATGTCGGCCGGCGCGGTCAATCCCAACCGATGAATCTCTTCATCCAGGTTGCCGCCCAGCACGATGTCGGTACCGCGGCCGGCCATGTTGGTGGCGATGGTGACGGCACCGGGCCGGCCGGCTTCCGCGATGATGTGGGCTTCCCGCTCGTGCTGCTTGGCGTTGAGGACCTCGTGGGGAACTCCCGCCTGCTTGAGATGGGTGGAAAGGTATTCGGAATTTTCGATGGAGGTGGTACCCACCAGTACCGGCTGGCCGCGTTTCACGCAGTCCTGGATGTCCTCCAGCATGGCGTCGTACTTTTCGCGCACCGACAGGTAGACCAGATCGCCCATGTCGTTGCGGACCATCGCCCGGTTGGTGGGGATGACCACGACCTCCAGCCCGTAGATCTGCTGAAATTCGAACGCCTCGGTATCGGCGGTGCCGGTCATGCCCGACAGCTTGTCGTAGAGGCGGAAATAGTTCTGGAAGGTGATCGAGGCCAGAGTCTGGTTTTCGTTCTGCACCGTGACGCCTTCCTTGGCCTCCACCGCCTGGTGCAGGCCTTCCGACCAGCGCCGGCCCGGCATGGCGCGGCCGGTGAATTCGTCGACGATGATGACCTCGCCGTTGCGGACGATGTAGTCCACGTCCCGCTGATACAGCGCCTGGGCCCGCAAGGAGGCGTTGATGTAGTGCATCAGGCGGATGTTGACCGCATCATAGAGGCTCTGTCCGGGCTTGATCAGCCCCTCCTGCTCCATCATCTGTTCGATGCGCTCGTGGCCGGATTCCGACAGATAGACCTGGCGGGCCTTTTCGTCCACATGGTAATCGCCGGGGGCCTTTTCGTCGGCCTGCTTGGTCAGCCGGGGAATGAGCCGGTTGACCTGATGGTACATGTCGCTGCGGTCTTCCGTCGGCCCCGAGATGATCAGCGGGGTGCGAGCCTCGTCGATGAGGATGGAGTCCACCTCGTCGACCACCGCGAAGAATCGCTCCCGCTGCACCCGCTGGCTGGGCTCGAAAGCCATGTTGTCGCGCAGATAGTCGAAGCCGAATTCGTTGTTGGTGCCGTAGGTGATGTCGGCGGCATAGGCCTGTTGGCGCTGCTCGTGGTTGAGGCCGCTGACGATCACGCCGGTGGTCAGCCCCATGAAGCCGTACAGACGGCCCATCCACTCCGAGTCGCGGCGCGCCAGGTAGTCATTGACGGTCACCACATGCACGCCCTTGCCGGGCAGGGCGTTGAGGTAGGCCGCCAAGGTCGCCACCAGGGTCTTGCCTTCGCCGGTCTTCATTTCGGCGATCTTGCCGTCGTTCAGCACCATGCCGCCGATCAACTGCACGTCGAAATGGCGCATGTTCATGACCCGGCGCGAGCCTTCCCGTACCGCGGCGAAGGCTTCCGGCAGCAGGTCTTCCAGCGTTTCGCCGTGAGCCAGCCGGTCGCGGAACTCGACGGTCTTGGCGCTTAGCTCGGCGTCGCTCAACTGCTGGAACTGCGGTTCCAGGGCATTGATCTTCTTGACGATCTTGCGTTTTTTCTTGACCAGCCGTTCGTTGCGGCTACCGACGATTTTCCTGAGAAGGCCCAGCATCTTCTTGCATTTCCGATCGAAAAAATTTGCAGGATGATACAGTAATCCGACAAGCCTGGTAATGGCGCCCCCAAGCCCTTGTCCCGAATGTCCGATGGCCGGAAGCCCGACCCCACTCTCACGCATACTTCCACGAAGTTCGGCGACGCTGCTGGCCAAGCTTCGGCAGCAACAGCAATGGCTCGACCGGATCAGAGGCCGGCTGCCCCAGGTTCTGGCCCAGCGCTGCAACAGCTGCACGCTGTCGGGGTCGACCCTGGTTCTCTACACCGATGCCCCGGCCTGGTCGTTCCAGCTGCGCTTCGCGGTGCCCAAGCTGTTGCAGGAGCTGCAGGGCGAAGGTGCCGCGGTGACGGCCGTGGAAATCCGCGTCGCGACGCCTCCCCCTGAACCGCGCCCACGCCCGGCTCGCCTTCCCTCCCCGGAAGTCACCGAACTGATCCAAAGTTATTCGTCCGGCGCCGACGACGATCCCCTCAATCAGGCATTGCGGCGACTCGGCGGAACCCTGGACGAACTGCAACGGCGCCGCGGCTAGCGAATTCAAACCTTACCCCGGCTACCGCAGCGTCCAGCGACAGTGCGTTCACGAGCTGTCATGCGCCAAATCTGTCTGCCCACCAAGGCACGCCGTTTGCCATGGCCGAGTGCCTTGCCGGCGGGTCGGTGCTACATTCATTGCGCCAACCGCCCATCACCGGAGTCGTGCCATGTACCGTTTGCGCTGGAGTTTGCTGTTTAGCCTGACCCTGTGGTCCATGGCCCTTTCGGCGGTGA
>VEPB01000475.1 GCA_012026715.1 Methylococcaceae bacterium
AAAGCCGGGCAATGCCAACGGAACGGCGACACTGAAGAAGGCATCCAGGGGCGAGGCTCTAAGGGTGGCCGCGACTTCCAGAGGCGCGTCACCGATGGCCTCGAAGGCAGTTTGCAGAGGCTGAACCATGAACGGCAGCGAATACAGCACCGATGCCACCACCAGGCCCCAGAAACTGAACGGCAGCAGACCGACACCCAAAGCCTGGGTGAGGCGACCGATGGGTCCCTCCGGCCCCATGGCGAGCAGCAGGTAGAAGCCCAGCACCGACGGCGGCAGTACCAGGGGCAGGGCCACCACCGCTCCGACCGGCCCTTTCCACCAGGATCGCGTCCGGGCCAGCCACCAAGCCACCGGCGTTCCGATCAGCAGCAGGATCAAGGTGACCAGGCTGGCCAGCTTGGCGGTCAGCCCGATCGCCTGCAAATCGTGATCGGCCAGAATCATTCCGGGGATACTCAGTGTGCGTGCGCGAAGGTTTTGACGGCCGAAACGAGCAGGAGCGGGCCGAGCCCTTTCGGGATCATCGTTTTTTGGCCGCGGAAGCCGATTCGTCGGGCAGGACGAACCCATACTTCGTCATGACGGCCCGGACCGGCTTGCTGGTCACATAGTCGGCAAAATTCTTGGCGAGGGCGCTGGCTTCGGCGCGCTTGGTGATGATGAATCCCTGCTCCAGCGGTTTGTGGAGGTTTGCGGGAATGAGCCAGTAACCGCCTTTTTGGGCCAGTTCCGGATTGGTCACCAGCGACAGTGCGACGATGCCGACCTGGGCGTTGCCGGTCTGCACGAACTGGGTGGCCTGGACGATGGTTTCGCCGAAGACCAGCTTCGGTTCGAGTTTCTCCCACAAGCCTGACGCCCGTAAAGCTTCCTCCGCCCGTTTGCCGTAAGGGGCGTGTTTCGGGTTGGCGATGGCGACTTTGGTGATCGTGGGGTCGGTGAGATCCTTCAAGGTCATCTTGGATGCATCCATGCCCGCGCTCCACAGCACGATGCGGCCGACCGCGTAAGGCTTGACCTCCGAGGCAGCCAAACCGTTTTTCGCCAGTTCGCGTGGAAAGCCGATGTCGGCGGAAAAGAACAGATCGTAGGGCGCGCCCTGTTGAATTTGGGTGTTGAAGTTGCCGGACGACCCGTACACCACCTCCACGTCATCGCCGGGATGCTCGCCTTTGAACGTCGCCACGATGTCATCCATCGCGAATTTGAGATCGGATGCGGCCGCAACGGTGATCTTTTCCGCGGTGGCCGCCAAAGACCAGAGCAAGGAGCAGATAAACAGCCAACGTTGAGCGCGCGTCATAGAAAGTCCCATCGTGTTTGAATGATTGCGAAAGCGGCCGCCGGGAGCGGTGCGGCGATGCCGCGAGGTGGTTGCCATCGTAATATACAAAAAAACACACTGAAAGCGTCCGCCTAAGGAACAGTCTACGCCCATTTCGCAGCGATCCAGTTTCGCTAACCCGGTCCTCCGAAAAAGCGGAGTCTCGATATATCAATCAAGAAATAGCCTAAGAGCTTCGTTAAGCGATACGGTTTCACCGGCAGCTAGACATAGGGATGCAGAAGTTTGTGTAAACACGCGATAATGCTATTTATCTGGCGGACGTATCGGAACTAAACTCCGCGAAGCATAGTAACTGCCAGTGCAATCCCCAGATGGAAGAGCAAACCAAGATAGTGAGACGAAAACGGAAACGTCCAGCTGGAGCTTCCGCTTCGAACGGCGATCCTCGCATCAAAATGACGTTGCGGGTCCTGCTGGCCGACAGCATCGCCATGGGGCCAGGCAAGGCGGATCTGCTGGAAGCGATCGACAAGACCGGATCCATCAGCGCGGCGGGCCGCAGCATGGACATGAGTTACCGCAGAGCGTGGATGCTGGTGGACGAAATGAACCGTTGCTTCAAAACGCCCTTGGTGACCGCCGCCAAGGGGGGCGCCCACGGCGGTGGCGCCCAGCTGACCGAGACCGGGCAACAGGTGCTGGCGCGTTACCGCGCCATGGAAGCGGCCACCAAGCAACTGGCCGATGCCTATCTTGGCGAATTTTCCGACGTGTTGGCCACGACGCCGGCACCGCCTTCCAAGGCCGGCGCCGATCTCGACCATGCAGGTTGAAGATTCGCTCGGTTCTCGTCACAAGGCTTCCAGGAAGCGAATCAAATCCAGCCGGTCCCGGTTGCTCAGTCCGAGCCCGAAGCGGCCCTCGTAAAAGTCGACCACATCACTCAAGGTCGCCGCCGCGCCGTTGTGGAAATAGGGAGGGCGGGCCGCCAGGGCGCGTAGCGCCGGCACCTTGAAGCGGCCAATGTCGGTCCATTTGCCGCTGATCATGGCCCGGCCGGGATCGCTGGTCGTCATGATTTCGCCGGTGGCCTTGTTGCGAAGGGAATAAAGGGGTAAGTCGATGGAGCGTCGGTTGGCGTCGCTGAGGCCGGTATTCAGAACCAGGGTCTGCGAGGACGAACCGACTGCCGGAGCGTTATGGCAGGTTCCGCAGGTGCCGGTGATTTCGGCGCGATGGCCGGATCTCGGATCGTCGTTGAGGCCGCCGACATTTCTGATGATGAAGCTGCGGCTGTTGAAGATTTCCTGGCCGCGGGCGATGGCGGCCCGATCGTCATCGCCGCGCGGGTCCGGCCGCCCGAGCCAGGAGTCGTACAGCGTGAATACTCTCGAGTCGAACTGCGGATTGGGCTCGCCATCCACGAACGGCGCATTGATGCCCGGAGCAAAGTCTTGCCGGGCCAGGCCGCGCGGTCCCGCTTTGGACTTGGCCCGGCTCAGCGCCTTAGCGCCCCGGTCGTAGATTTGTGTTGTGAACAGCGCGGTCTCGAAGTCCACGATGTGCCGGCGCTGGATATCGTTCAGCGCTTCGCCTTGGGCGTGGCCGGTGGTGGCGGAGTTGGCCTGGTGGGCGAGATTGGCGGAAATGGTGCCGGTCGGGTCACTCTCCCGGGCATCCCACATGACAGTGCTGGCAAATTTCAGATTGGTCGCCGGCAGCGGGCGCCGGAACAGCGACAACTCAGGCGCTGCCATGGAGGAAGAAATATAACCGTAAGGATCCAGCGCTTCGAGCAATTCGAATTCCGCATCGGCAGGGATCTTCAGTCCTATCCGAAACAGCCCCTTATTCAATAGCAGCGAATAGGCGGCACGGCGCTCCCTCCGCGTGCCCACGGCGGCTGCAGGCGTATTGGACCCATCGTTGGTGCGAAAAATCGGATCGCGGCCGGCGGTCGCGCGGAACCGCCTATGAATGCCGGCCGGGGCCACGCTCCAGCCCTCGGCGGGCTGGTGGCAGCTGACGCAGGAGCGGCCGTTGCCGCCCAGATCCCGGAAAAATTCGTTGCCCCGGTCGATGGCGCCGCGGCTGCTGTAGCTAGCCGCTTTGCCTGCGGCGTTGGACAACGGACGATTGTCCAGCGGCGCGCCGGCCAGTGCGGTCGTGGTCGAGGCCAGCAGCAAGCAGGCCGCGCCAGCGCGGAAAAATGGGTGAAGGGAGGACATGGGGGAATCCTGAACAAAATTGGCATGTTGCGGAGCCGCCGGAGCCGATGTTCTCGGCGGCTCCCATTGGTATCAGCCGCGAAATCAGGGGGCGGAGCGTACCGTCAGCCTCGACAGGTTGAAGACATTGCGACCGCCGGCCTTGTCATTGGGCACGATCAACCGTACGACGCCCTCGGTATTGCTGAGCGGCTGCCCATCGCCGGTTTCGTAGGCGACCAGCACCTGTTTGCCTTCGAAGTTGGCAAGGATTTCGCCCAGGGCGATCGCCGCCTCATAACAATCGGAGGCATGGGCGACCACGTATTTCCGCAGGATATCGTTCTTCTGCTTTTTGTTGACCTTGATCTGCGCCACCGTAAGCAGGGCGATCAGCGGAATTCCGATATAGGTGTTGGTGACCGGTCCCTGACTGGTATTGAAGGTCACCGTCAGGGTGGTCGGCGTGTATTCGGTGGCCGGATCGAGCCGGAAATTCTTCAATTCCTCGAAACCGTAGGTCGCCTTGGTCTTTATGGCGCCGTTGAGCTTGACCGTGGCCGGGGCTCCACCCTTGCAGCTTTCGGCGTGCACGGCACCGCTCCCTGCCAGCAGGACGGACAGGAAGAGGGTTGCGGGGAGTGAAGAACTGGAACCTTGTTGCATGATGACCTCGTTGGTGGTGATTTTGCTGCGAGACCGTTGGAAGGGCGGATGTCCATCCAAAATCGGCGGCGGGCAGCGGGTTGAGAAAATGATCGTATTCGGAGTGATATATCGGTATACGGTTTTCTGAATTGCGGGTCGGTCTAGATCTGAGGTTGCCCCGATCCTGCCAGCTTAAAGATCAGTGCATGAAATGGTCGCCGTGGAGGTGGCCCGGCATGGCTTGGCGGTGGCGTGCTTGATCTGAGCGCCCTTCGGCAGTTCCCGGTACTCGACTTGCATCTGTCCGGGTGTGGCCTCTTTGAGACGGTCTAGTCCCGGCATGTCGGCACCGTGTATGGACTCCGGCGCGGAAAATTCACCCGCCCGAAACGCCTTGGCAACATCCATCAGATGGCTACGGACCAGATCGATCTGGCAAGTGTCGTCGGCTTCTTTGGTCAGCACCTGTTGAATGCCGCCGCTGGGAGTGGGCGTGAATACATGAATCGTACGGTCCAGATCGAAGGACATGACTTCCGAGCTCAGCCGAGCCACCTCATCAAATCGTGCGTCACTGGATTTTTCCGCGGCGAATGTCGGCAGATCCGTGTGCGGGGTGGCAAGAGCGGCCATCCCGAGAATGGCCGGTCGGAGCAGGGATGAAGAACGCATCACGCCTCCTTCCAGATTTTGGGCCCGTGGTATGAGGGAAAACTGAACATGCCGGCCTTGAAGCTTTTGGCCATGTGTTCGGCTCTCTCGGTCACGTGTTCCGCGTCCTTGACCGGTAATACCTCGGCGGCGGTTTGCCGGAACAATTCCAGCCAGCGGTCGAAATGCTCGGGTTTGAGCGGCAATTGGGCGTGAATCTGGTACGGGTAGCCGTGGTAACGATGGGTCCCGAGCAGGTTGCGGGACCAGAAGTCCACGATGATCCGCAGGTGCGCTTCCCAGTCCGCAACCGCATCGCGAAAGATGGGAGCCAGCGTCGGATCCACGCGGGCGCGGCCGTAAAACCGCTCGACCAATTCAGTGATGGCCTGTTCGGTGGTGACTTCAAATGGAACGGTCAAAAGAGGAGACCTCCGGATGAGACGGAAAAATGCGCATCCCTTCGACTTGGTTGCTGTTTCGATCAATGCCGGGCCGACCGATCAGCGATGTAAAGCCGTCGGATCGCACCGGTTGGCTTGGGCGAATCGACATCCCTGTCGAGCACCCATCCCCGTTGCCGATTCCATGCGCCGCCCCGCGAAATGGCCCTGCCCGGTAAGGCAGCGTTCGGTTCCCGAGCCTCCAGTGCTCAGAGGGCAAATCGCGGTGCTGATCGTCCTTCGGTCTCGCCAAGCGCTAGCGAATTTCCCGGTTGCCGTTATTGACGTCGAGGGTCGGGATCGCGCAGGCATTGGGCGTTCCGCTGGCGCTGTGGGTCCAGGGACTGACCGGATTGCCCTCGCTCCACGACGTATCGGCCTGGAAGCCGTTATTGGCCAATGCCACGTAACCGGCTTGACCCCAAGGATGCAGGCTTCTGGCGTTGTTCCGGGCCAGCACCGTGCCGGGCAACTGGGAGTAGTTGGCCAGGGCGGTGAGCGCCGCTGCCTGATTGGCCGAAACGGTGTTCTTCCACGACAGCGAGTATTCGCCAACCAGATGGTAGTGGCCCAGGTAGACCTCCTCACCTGTGGGCAGGGCTCCGTCGATACGGATGAAGCGGTAGGGCGATCCCTGGGTGGCATTGCGCTCGGTGGTCTGGATGCTCAGCGCCCACTGGTCGCCATGGGCAACATCGGTCGCCGGCGGGTTGGGGTATCCCGTATTGGTCTTGCCTAACCAGCCATTGGTGCCGTCGTTGTAGTCGGTCAGGCAACTGTCCACCGCGCCCAGGCTGGTGGCATAGCCGATATACGGACTGGTGAGGTTGGTTCCGAGCGCGGTGGAATTGCCGCCTAGACAGGGGCTCTGGAAAATGTTGGCCAGCATGGCGACCTGCTGGCCGGCGCCGTTTTCGCGGCGGCAGATATGGACGAATTTATCCCGCGGTGCATGCAGGTCGGCGCCCGCCAGGCCGTGATGGGTGGTGACCAACTGGAACAGGTTGTATTGCCCAACCGGCACGTTGTAGTGGTTTCCCGGCTTGGCGTTGACCCAATAATAAGTTGACCAGTCGTTGATGGTTCCGGAGAACAGGCTGACGAGGTCGCCCTTGGTGAGGCTGGGTTGGCAAGTCTTGTCTTCGCTACCGACCAGGCATTGGGAACCGAGTGAATCGGTCGTCAGGCTGCCGCCGGTAATCTGGGCGAACTGCAGGGCGTTGCGCAACTGCAAGGTGACAGGGATGCCGATGATGTGGCCCGCCAATACTCGAACGCCACCTGTGAAGACGGATGGGTTGATCGGTGTGAAACTGCCGACCGATGCCGGGGGAACATTCTCGCCCTTGTAGACATCCGGAGTGGTATCGGCGGTTGCCGCGGTCGGCACCACGGTCGTGGTCGGATAGGGGCAGTGGGCATCGTAGTTGAAAGTGACGCCGCCGGACGTGAAGGTGCCGGACTGAACCGTGCATGCCGAAGGGTCTGTCAAATGGGTCAGTGCCTTGTCGTTGGCCACACCGTCCAGGCCGATGAACGAAGCGCCCAGGCGCCGGCGGGATATCCATAGCCGCTGGGTGCCACCGGTGAGTCCCGGGATTTTGCTGGCGTCGGTGTTGCAGTAGGCGGCCCAATAGTCGTTGTTGCTGATGGTGCCGTTGTTGCCGAAGTACACATGGGAACTGCCGGCAATGCACAACGCCGGCACGAAGTTGGGATCGTTGGCTTGGGAGCCGGCGATGTACAAGGTCAGTTGGGGCGCGCCGTCCGATGGGAGCAGCGCCCAGGCGCTGCCGGAGTTGCCGGCCAGCACGGCGGCAACCGCCACCAGACGTAAGGGGGTTGCAAGAGCTGTCTTCATGAGCGATTCCTCATTGAGGTTTGGATGGGCCTGATAGGGTGTTGAGAGAGTTGCCAATTCAGGCGGAAACCGGCACTTGAGCCGCCGACCGATCGCGCCCAACCAGTTGGGCGCTGCCAAGCAGCCAGCTGGCGCTGGGATCGGTACCCTGGCGGGAGCGGGGCGGCCCAGAAAGATGTTTGCTGCAGTTCCGATCAGGGGTGTCTGGGTCACTGCGAACTTGTGCTCCAGCGTGACGGCCACGACGGGGCTTGCAAAGCCCGTTGCCGGCGGTCGGTTTGATCCAAGCTTCAAGAGTTGCATGGGTTGTTCAGTTTGGGTCGATGAGTAAAGCGCCTAAACGGCAGCCTGCGGATGGGGCCGCCTGATGTTGCGGCGCGGCACCCTGCGGTTCGCCAACTTCCGGTGAAATCGTCTGACGTCCCGATGTCGGGGTCGCCGCAATCCCGCCCTATGTCGTTTTGCAAGCAAACGCACACGACGTTCCGCATCCCGGTCCGGATTTACCTGGCAGCGCCGACGGAATACGTTGCATCCATCGATATGTCTTGAATGATATGACGGTAAAATAGCGCATAAGGAAAGTCAAATGTCCCGATCAAAAACGGATTATTTACTTAACTAGGCTTTTATCCGGCATTTTTGGGGGGCAGGTCGGCTAAAGTGTTTCTAAACCAGCAATCTACGGTGGAATAGAACGATGGTGAGCGTTTCCCAGGGAGAGCGCCACTATCCGTCTAACTGGTGCGTATCGTTGTTGTTTGTGGAAAATATCGATATAGTCCAGACTCAGGTTCACAACATCCTTTCCAGCCGTCTGCCGCGGAGCGGGAAGGACCGGTCGTGCCTGAATCCGGTTCGGACTGATCGAAGCGAACGCCATGAAACCGAAGTCCACAAGCCAGCCGCCCGCGGCTCCTTCCATCCTCGCTCTCGCCGTGCGCAGAGCGTTGCTGGGCGGGCTTTGGCTGGGCTGTGGCAGTTCGATGGCGTTGGCGGCGGGGCATCCGGGCTTGCCCGAATCCATCAACCAAGGCCAGGAAGTGGGCCTCAAGATTCCCGATCTCACCCGACCGGCGCTGCATCGCGGAATCGATGTCGGCCATGCGTCGGGCACCTTCGGCGCGAACGGTCGTTCCCTGACCGTGGACCAGACTACCGCCAAGGCCATCCTCGACTGGAACCGCTTCGATATCGCCGCCGGCAACGCGGTCCGCTTCAATCAGCCGAGCGCCTCGGCGGTGGTCCTCAACCAAATCCATCAGTCCGATCCCAGCCGTATCTTTGGTGCACTTACCGCCAACGGCCAGGTTTATCTGATCAACCACAACGGCTTCCTGTTCGGCAAGGGCGCCCAGGTGGATACCAATACCCTGGTGGTTTCGACGCTCGCCATCAAAGACGAGAACTTCGCCAAGGGCATCACCAAGGTGGTCGACAGCGGCGCCGGCGGTTCGCGCGAGCCGGTCGCCGCCCTAACCGGGGACGGCAGCGTCTATCGGACCGCCGCCGACGGCAGCCGGGAAAAGATCGGAATCCGCATCGAGCAGGGCGCCAGCCTGCATGGCGACGGCGGCCGGGTGTTGCTGGCAGCTCCAGCCATCGAAAATCGCGGCGAAGTCAGCGCCAATGGCGGGCAGGTCATCCTGGCGGCGGCGACCGACAAGGTTTACCTGCAGGAGGCCGATCCCAAGTCTGATTTGCGGGGTTTGCTGGTAGAGGTCAAAACCGGCGGCAGCATCGACAATCTGGGCAAGGTGATCGCCGGGCACGGCAACAGCACTCTGGTGGGATTTGCGATCCACCAGCAGGGCCTGGTTTCCGCCAGCACGACGGTGGCCTTGGGCGGATCGGTCCGGCTTCTGGCCCGGGAGAATGCCACCCTCAAGGCCGATGGCAACGGCGCTTACGTCCTGACGCCGGGATCGACCCGCCGCAGCGCGGAGACCGGTGACGGACTTGGAGAGCGAGCCGCCGTGACGCTGGGGCAGGGCAGCCGCACCACGGTGAAACTGGACGGATCCGGCGGCAGTGCGGTGGATGGGCAGGATCAGCCCCACTCCCAAATCGACATCGAGGCCGGCCGCATCGTCCTGAAGTCGGGTTCCACTGTTCGCGCCAAGGGCGGTGACGTCAGCCTGATCGCCAGCGAGTCGCCGGGAGTGCCGCTCGGTGAAACCTCGGCCAGCAATGGCAGCCGCATTCTGATCGAACGCGATGCCACAGTGGACGTTTCCGGCAGCCGGCAATCGACCGTCGCCATGGAACGTAACGTCGTCGACGTTGAACTGAGGGACAACGAACTGCGCGACGCCCCGCTGCAAAAGGACGGCGTGCTGCATGGCAAGACCATCGCCGTGGATCTCCGCAAAGGGACGCCTTTGGCGGACATCACCGGGGCCACCGCCCGAATCCGCCGTTCGGTTCAGGAGCGCAACAGCGCTGGCGGAACCATTGGACTTTCTTCGGAAGGCGACGTAGTGGTGCAGGGTGGTTCGACCCTGAATGTCGCCGGCGGCCAAGTCCGTTACCGGGACGGTTATGTCAAAACCAGCCGGCTGTTGTCCGGTGGCCAGGTCATCGATGTGGCCGCTGCCAATCCGGACCGC
>VEPB01000017.1 GCA_012026715.1 Methylococcaceae bacterium
CTCACCGAATGCGAAGGCGAACGCGGTGGCTGCGAGCAGTCGTCCTCGTGTCACGCCCGCAGCAGCTGGGATGTGATCAACCGTGCGGTGCGCACCGCCCTGGATTCGGTCACCCTGGCGGACATGATCCGTCCCCTGGCCAACGTCGCGCCCCAGGAAATCACCATTCCCTTGAGCGCCATTCAAAAATCCGCGAAGTCCTATTGAGCGGGGAGGCCGGCATGTCAGCAACAGCACAGACCATCGAAAAACTGATTTCTCAGGAATACAAGCAGGGCTTCGTCACCGACCTGGAAACCGACACCCTGCCGCCCGGGCTCGACGAAGACGTCATTCGGGCCATATCCACCCGCAAAGGGGAGCCGGACTGGATGCTGGAATGGCGGCTGGAAGCCTACCGCCATTGGCTGACTATGGAGGAGCCGCAGTGGGCCTACGTGAAGTATCCGCGCATCGACTACCAGGCCATCAGTTATTACTCGGCCCCCAAGCCGAAGGACGGGCCCAAGAGCCTGGACGAGGTCGACCCCAAACTGCTGGAAACCTACAACAAGCTGGGCATCCCCATCTACGAGCAGGAGTAGCTGGCCGGCGTCGCGGTGGACGCGGTGTTCGACAGCGTGTCGGTGGCCACCACCTTCAAGGACAAACTGGCAGCGGCGGGGGTGATCTTCTGCTCCATGTCGGAGGCCATCCGAAACCATCCGGAACTGGTGCGCCAGTACCTGGGCAGCGTGGTCCCCACCGGCGACAACTACTTCGCCGCGCTCAACTCGGCGGTGTTCTCCGACGGTTCCTTCGTGTTCATTCCCAAGGGCGTGCGCTGCCCCATGGAGCTGTCCACCTATTTCCGCATCAACGCGGCCAACACCGGCCAGTTCGAGCGCACCCTCATCGTCGCCGAAGACCATGCCTATGTGTCCTATCTGGAAGGCTGCACCGCCCCCATGCGCGACGAAAACCAGCTGCACGCCGCGGTGGTGGAGTTGGTGGCGCTGGAGGGCGCGCAGATCAAGTATTCCACCGTGCAGAACTGGTATCCGGGCGACGAGGACGGCAAGGGCGGCATCTACAACTTTGTGACCAAGCGCGGCGAATGCCGGGGCAACCGCTCCAAGATCTCCTGGACCCAGGTGGAAACCGGCTCCGCCATCACCTGGAAATATCCCAGCTGTGTCCTGAAAGGCGACGACTCCATCGGCGAGTTCTATTCGGTGGCGCTCACCAACCACCGCCAGCAGGCGGACACCGGCACCAAGATGATCCACATCGGCCGGAATACCAAGAGCACCATCATTTCCAAGGGCATCTCGGCAGGGCGTGCCCAGAACAGCTACCGCGGCCTGGTGAAGGTGCTGAAGAGCGCGGTCAACGCCCGCAACTACACCCAGTGCGACTCCCTGCTGATCGGCAACCGGTGCGGCGCCCACACCTTCCCATACATTGAGGTGAAACAGCCCACTGCCCAGGTGGCTCATGAGGCTACCACCTCCAAGATCAGCGAGGATCAGCTGTTCTTCTGCCAGCAGCGCGGGCTGTCGGCAGAAGACGCCGTGTCCATGATCGTCAACGGCTTCTGCAAGGAAGTCTTCAAGGAACTGCCCATGGAGTTTGCCGTAGAGGCGCAGGCCTTGTTGGGGATCAGCCTGGAAGGAAGCGTCGGATAACGAGGCAGGGTGCGCGCGGCGCACCATCACATTCGGTGCGCTGTGCGCACCCTACGAAGGTTTCAATATGCTCAAAATCGAAAATCTCCACGTCAGCGTCGAAGACAAGCCCATCCTGAAAGGCATCAGCCTGACCGTGAAGCCCGGCGAGGTCCATGCCATCATGGGCCCCAACGGTTCCGGCAAGAGCACCCTGTCCCACATTCTGGCCGGCCGCGATGGCTACCGGGTAACTTCAGGCTCGGTCAGCTACCACGGCCAGGACCTGTTGGCCATGGCACCGGAGCAGCGGGCGCGGGAAGGGGTGTTCCTGGCCTTCCAGTATCCGGTGGAAATCCCCGGGGTCAGCAACATCTATCTGCTGAAGGCGGCGCTCAACGCCATCCGCAAGCACCGCGGGCTCAACGAACTGGACGCCATGGATTTCCTGACCATGATCAAGAGCAAGGTCAAGCTGGTGGAGATGGACGAGCAGTTCCTCTATCGTGCGGTCAACGAAGGTTTCTCCGGCGGAGAGAAGAAGCGCAACGAGATCCTGCAGATGGCGGTGCTGGAGCCGCACCTCTGCATCCTCGACGAAACCGACTCGGGGCTCGACATCGACGCCCTCAAGATCGTGTCCGACGGCGTCAACTCCCTGCGGGCGCCGGACCGCTTCTTCATCCTGGTCACCCACTATCAGCGACTGCTGGACCACATCAAACCCGACTTCGTCCACGTCCTGGCCCACGGCCGCATCGTCAAATCGGGCGGACCAGAACTGGCGCTGGATCTGGAGAGCCGGGGCTACGGCTGGATCGATCAGGCATCCTTGGAAGCCCGCCCATGAACGCCTATCTGCAGTTGTTCGACGAAATCGCTCCCCAGTTGCCGGGCAGCCATAGGCCGCTGATGCAGTTCGCCCGGGGGGCGGCCCTGGCCCGCTTCTCCGCGGAGGGGTTCCCCTCGCCGCGGGAGGAAGAATGGCGCTATACCAACATCTCGCCCATCGAGAAGAAGCTGTTCAAGCCGGCTCCTGCCGTGGCGGCGGCCACCGAACTGAATGGCGCGGTCGACGAGCTTCTCGAACGATTCGGCCTGGCTGACACCGATCGGGTCGTGCTGGTGAACGGCCACTTCAGCGCCGCTTTGTCCAGGCTCGACGCCATCCCTGAACCGTTGTTCGTCGAAAGCGTCGGACATCTGCTGCATAGCGATCCGGAGCGGGTGGAATCCCTGATCAACCACAATCTGGATCGAAACGCCCATGGCCTGATCGGCTACAACGGCGCCTTTTTCAACGATGGTGTGCTGATCGACGTGCCGGCTGGTTACCGGGCGGAAAGGCCGCTGCAGATCCTGCACATCGCCACCCGCCCCGACACGGCCCTGGTCAGCCGCAACCTGATCCAGCTGGGCGAAAACAGTCATTTGCAAATGATTGAGTGCTACCTCGGCCCGGAAGGCGTTGGCTATCTCACGGCGGCGGTGACGGAGGCGGCGGTCGGGGAGCAGGCCCGGCTGGACTACTATCGGCTCCAGCAGGAATCGGACAAGGCTTATCACTTCAACGGCCTCTATGTTCGCCAGGACGCCGGGGCGCGGTTCACCCACCACAACGTCGACTTCGGCGGACTGCTGGCCCGAGCCGAGATTCACACGGAACTGGGCGAGGGCGCCGAATGCCAGCTCACCGGGCTGTTCCTGGGCCGCGGGCGCCAGCACGTGGACAACCATACCCTGATCCAGCACCGCGCTCCCCACGGCACCAGTTCCGAGAACTACCGGGGCGTTTTGGCCGACCGCGCCCGCGGCGTGTTCCAGGGCCGCATCGTGGTTCACCCCAAGGCGCAGAAAACCCAGGCGGACATGAGCAACCGCAATCTGCTGCTGTCCGACGATGCCGAGGTGGATACCAAGCCCCAGCTGGAAATTCTGGCGGACGACGTGAAGTGCTCCCACGGCGTGACCGTCGGCCAGCTCGACGCCGAATCGGTGTTCTACCTGCAGTCGCGAGGCGTCGACGAAGAATCCGCCCGCAATATGCTGACTTTTGCCTTCGCCAACGAGATGGTCGAGAAGATCGAACTGCCGGCCCTGAAAGACCTGGTCCAGGCTCAATTACTGGACCGGTTCCCGCAATCCGGCATCCGGAGGGACTGGCTGTGAGCGTATCGGTCTTCCCCAAGCAGGCTCCGACCGTCGGCTACGACGTGGAGCGTTACCGAGCAGACTTCCCCATCCTGCAGCAGGCCATCAACGGCCATCCCCTGGTCTACCTGGATAACGCCGCCAGCTCCCAGAAACCCAAGGCGGTCATCGACGCCATCAGCCGGGTCTATCTGCAGGATTACGCCAACGTCCACCGCGGCGTCCATACCCTGAGCCAGCGCGCCACCGACCAGTTCGAGGGGGCGCGGGAGAAGGCGCGGCGCTTGCTGAATGCCGCCAAGACCGAAGAAATCGTGTTCGTGCGCGGCGCCACCGAGGCCATCAACCTGGTGGCCCAGAGCTATGGCCGCAGCACCCTGCAGGCCGGGGACGAGATCCTCATCAGCGCCATGGAGCACCATTCCAATATCGTGCCCTGGCAGATGCTGTGCCAGCAGACCGGCGCGGTGCTCAAGGTCATCCCGATCTCCCATCAGGGCGAACTGCTGCTGGAGCGCTACGCCGACCTGTTGTCCGACCGCACCAAGCTGGTGGCGGTCACCCACATGTCCAATGCCCTGGGCACCATCAACCCGGTGGAGCACATCATTCGCCTGGCCCACGAGCGTGGCATTCCGGTGCTGCTGGACGGCGCCCAGGCCGCGCCCCACCTGGTGGTAGATGTACGCGCCCTGGACTGCGACTTCTACGTGCTGTCCGGCCACAAGCTTTACGGCCCCTCAGGCATCGGCATCCTCTACGGCAAGGAAGCGCTGCTCAAGGCCATGCCGCCTTATCAGGGCGGCGGCGACATGATCCGCATGGTCAGCTTCGAGCGCACCCAGTACAACACTCTGCCGTACAAGTTCGAGGCCGGCACCCCCGCCATCGCCGATGCCATTGGCCTCGGCGCGGCCATCGACTACCTGGGTACAATCGGTCTGGAGGCCATCGCCGCCCATGAGAACGAGTTGTTGGCCTATGCCACCCAACAGGCGCGGACGATCCCGCAGTTGAAGATCATCGGCGAGGCGGCCCACAAGGGGGCCATCCTCTCCTTCACCCTGGACCACATCCATCCCCACGACATCGGCACCCTGCTGGACCAGGTGGGCATCGCGGTGCGGGCCGGCCACCACTGCGCCATGCCGGTGATGGACTTCTACGGCGTTCCCGCCACTGCCCGAGCTTCCTTCGCGTTATACAACACGCTCGAGGAAGTGGACGCGCTCATCAACGGAATCAAACAGCTCATCGAGGTATTCGGCTGATGTTGGACCACATCCGCGACCTGTACCAGGAGGTCGTGTTCGACCACAACCGCAATCCCCGCAACTTCCGGGTGATGGAAGCCCCTTCCCGCAAGATCGACGGATTCAACCCGCTGTGCGGAGATCGCATCACCCTTTATCTCAAATTGGACGGTCCCGTCATCGCCGACGTCAGCTTCCAGGGCTCGGGTTGCGCCATCTCCACCGCCTCGGCCTCGTTGATGACCGAGATCGTGCGAGGCAAGACCGAAGAGGAGGCCCACCACTTGTTCGAGCTGTTCCACCGCATCACCACCGGGCAAGACGAGGTCGCCAACTTCGAGGAACTGGGCAAGCTTGCGGTGCTGGCCGGGGTGCGGGCCTACCCGGCGCGGGTCAAGTGCGCCACCCTGGCCTGGCATTCCCTGGAGGCGGCGTTGAACAACGAAGGGGAGGCAGTCAGCACTGAATGACGAGGTGCTTTGACTGCAATTGAGCGGGTCCATTTGCCGCCTGAAGAAGGGGCGCGATATGTCGGTTGCAGTTTTTCAAACTGCTGATTTGTATTGTTTTTCTCTTGGTCAGGAGAGGTCGCCCGCCAGGTAGCGTTCCGAGTACGCTTTTTCGCGGTGGATGATCGTTTCGTTCCTTAGGTTTTTAAGCTTTTTAACAAGGACTTCCCCTGATTTAGGGAAGAAATACACTTTGCGGGGATAAATATCCAGAATGTCCGCGGCGATGACCGGGATTTTTCTGGATCGCAGATAACCGCACAGAACTTCGGCGCTGCGCGCGCCGGCATTGCTGCGGTGCAATCCGTTCAAGATGTTACCGCCACCAAATACCTTGGCTTCCAGTTGGTCCGCCTTGGCCCCGCAATCAATCAGTCGCTGGATGAAGTCATCCATGGAGGAATTCGCCGCACTCAGCATCTGGCGGTTTTCCGGAAGACTATCGCCGAGGTTCGCCACCAGCACGTGGTTCATTCCGCCAATGCCCTGATCGCGGTCACGAATGCACGCGGTGACGCTGGATCCGAGGACCGTGACGATGACTGATTCCGATGACGCCACGCAATGTTGGCCAGGGGTAATTTTGATCGCCTGTACACCGCGGTAGGGGTCGAAATAGCTGGTATGGTGCGCTTTTAGATGATGGAAGGAGCGATGCATCTTCGTCTCGGGAGCCAAAAAAAATAGTAAAACGATGTCCTTCATTCTTATGAGGGAATCTGGAAAAGTCCTGCAAACTTCGCACCAGAGATCCAGTATCCTGTGATTTCAACTCTAACGAATACGGCGTTCGGCTCATGCCGCATTTTTTGTAAAGCAGTTTGACACGATTTGGGCATCAAGCGTCTGGTTCGCACCATTTTATTAGGGTGAATCCGTGCGGGGATGAACGCATCCCTAATGAACAGTTCAAGAATTTCGTCATGCCGCTGGAGAGGGCCGCCATCCGGCCACTGATTGATATGCCGGCAGTTGGGCCTGGAACCGCCGTCGTTCGATCATCCACCATCCGCAGAGGGCCTTGCATAACCACGGCGATCGGATGCTTCCAGACGCTGGGGAATTGCCCGGTCGGCACAGTCAGAAAAGGCAGGGATGCGGGTAGCGGTTTTTCTGTTGAAGGGACGTCATTTATTTATAAATCAATGGCATGGGCTTCATTGTCAAGGCCTGTCAAGCCCCTGAAAACCCCTGCGATACGCTGTGAAATCCCAAATTTTTGCGAAACAAGAAACTGTGATCTGGTTCACTGCGACAAGCCATTTACTGGATATATCGATAAAAGTTTATATGGAACAGTGCTTTATGAGACGACTGGGGCGGTGATTCCACCAGGCTCTCGCGGGGTGGGGGTAATCGGTACTAAGGACTCGGTTGACGCCGGCGAAGGGACCATGAAATTATCCGTCCGACCGACGCATGTACCACGAACGATACATGGGCGTGTGATGCTGTGTTGGGGAGTTGAAGCCAATTGAATCGCCGGGTGGCGGCGAGCGCAAAGGGCTGTTCGCGAACCGTCAGGTGTTGTGACGGGGTAGCAACTCCATCAGTCTGTCCGAGTCGCGGGTATAACCATAGGGAGGAATCAACCAAGCAATATCGCTGCAAAGTCCTTGAGTCCAGGAGATTCTAAGGCGCCGTTTACAGCTGGCGGGGGACCTGGAGAATGCTTGACCGATACGCAACGGAGATGTTGCCTATTGAGGAAGCCGGTCGGGAATCGAGGCCTATTCGGTCCCATGATTTCGACCGGATTTCGTAACCATTGACAGGTACACCCGCGCAGACGGGTGGCTAATCGGACCTAAGCCAAAGGAGCGTACTTATGAGGTTATTCAATCTATCTGCTGCAAGCTGCATGGCCGCGTTGTCGCTGGCCGTGTCCTGTCAGGCCTTCGGTTCCAGCACCGACGATCTGCCTTCAATCCCAGGTATTCCCCCGGCGGGAAATCCTGCCTTCGTAAACGACGTGACGCTCGGAGTCTCCGAGTGGAGCGGCGGGTATAAGCTGTCGGTATCCGAGCTTGACGACACGCCTTTTTTCTTTCAATTGGGTTCTGAGGAATACGAGGTGGAGGATGGCAGTTATCAGCTGACCGCTTATTTCGATTGGGATGGCAACCTGGATACCGCCAAGAGCAATGTCCAGGTGCGCGGCAGTTTCAGCGAGGATACGCTGGAAGAGCTTGCCGGCACCGGGCGCCAGCATGAACTGTGGGGAGGCAATCTGTTTTCCGCTCGGGTGGACGATCTAGGATTAAGCCTGGAAGACGGCGAACTCGCTCTGGGATTCAAGACCACCGATTTCGGTGGATGGGCATCGCAGTTCGGCACGCTGGAGAGCGTTTGGCTATACGATTTCTATCCTTCATTTACCAAACCAGGGGCGTTCCTGGTGGCTCTGGCCAACGGAACCCTGGAGGCAACCGCCGTCACGACGGTTCCATTACCGGCCGGTATCTGGCTGGTGGGTTCTGCACTGATGGGGTACGCATTGGTTGGACGTCGACGTGCAGGCCCCGCTTTGCCCGACCACGCGGTGACCTAGCAACTCTGATTGTCTGTCTCACCTGAATTTGCTCCGTGCAGGGGAGTTAGGCTCCGTAGCCTTTTGCCCAGCGCGGGCCAGGCGTATGTACTCAACACCATCCCTCTTGGCGGTGGGGAGGGCAGCGCGTCGTTTCTATCACTCAGCGACGGTGGTTTTACCCTTTCCGACCGTTTTCTCTCTTCCAATCCCGCGAGCGGTGATCAAGTCCGCTCGCGGGATTCGGCGCGTCGTTTTGGCGTCATGTTCCCTGAAGCCGACGCAAAGGCTGATTTTCTAATCCGCGGCTGAACGACCATGAGGAAGGCGCTAGCCGACTTCAGACTGTTTCAGGTGTCGGGACGGGAGGCCATGAAAATTCAATGTGAAATTGATCGCGGCCTCCAATAATGGCAGCCCAGCGTGCGATTATTCCAGATTGAATGCCGCGCTGCGTTTGCAGAGCGGTTCGTTGCGGCCAATGCCAGGTATGCACACCGCAATCTGTGCCCCATAACCGCTCAATACCTTGGCTTTGGATAGAGGAATACTGATTTCCCGGCGGTTGCCGCGACCGGCCTTGATGCCTTGATCGAGCAAGCATCCCCTCAAGCATGGACCCGAAGGTGTCTTTCCCCGGAATGAATACAGCAGGACCACGAACCGCTGTTTCGGCGCGATGCCGGCATATTGCCAAACAACGGTGCTTGGTTCGCTGCCGCCCATGATCCAGGCCTCATCCCGGGCGGGCCGATCGATCGAGTCGATCGAGCCTCCGACGGTAACCTTCACCGGCTTTTCGGCGCTGAGTTTGCCGCCCTTTTCCACAGTCAGGCCAAATAGATAGGTGCCAGGTAAGGGAGGTACAAAGGAGGGTTGTGCCGAGTGTGGACGTCTCAGTCGAAATCGAGCCCTGCGATCCGAAGGGTTGGATGGGGCGGACAGGATTTTCCACGAGTAGCTTAAACCGTCCGAATTTCCCGTGGTCGTGTCACGGCTGCCGGACCCATCCAGTTGGTAACGCTGCCCCAACAACTGATCCTGCGCGTCCTCGCCGGGGTTCGCCACTAAGCCTTCGGTACTGCCTTTGGCGACTGTCACCGTTACGGTGGAAGGGGGATCGCTCAGATAGCGCCCATCGAAAACCCTCAGGCTAAACGTGTAGGTTCCGGGGATGTCCGGGATAAAGGTCGGGGTTGCGGGGTTCGAACCAAAGAGTTGCACGGCGGTTGTCGATTGGGAACTCACCGGTCTCCAGAAATATTGGAGCCGCCGGCCTTCCGGATCGGAACTGCGGCGTCCATCCAATCGGACCACGGCCTTCGTCTCCGCTCCGACCGGATCGCTGCCGGCATCGGCAACGGGTGGACGGTTATGGGTCCCGACTTGGACCACCAGCTCCGCCGGCTCGCTGGATTCAAAGTCGTCGGAGACGGTCAGCTGAAACAGATAGCTTCCTTTCTTGGTTGGGGTGAAGTTCGGGTTCGCGGGCTCCGACCCGGTCAGGCCGGCTGCGGCAGCAGGGTAAGCTTGGGCCCATTGGTAGCGAAGTTCCGGGGTTTTACCGGGTTCAGCGAAGCCCGCGTTGACCTCGTTGCTGCTGCCGCTTCCATCCAGAATCACGGTATCTCCCGGATTGGGCTTCGACGGACTGGTCGGGTCGATTGCGGCGACGGCGACCGGCAGCTTGTGGCGGTCATAGCGGAAAATTCCGGCGCTTTCAAACCGGCTGTCCAGGGGATTGGCTGAATAGAAGGCCACAAAACGGCCCACGTCGTCGTTCGAGATCGCGGGGCGCTTGCCGCTTCCGCCACTGCCCGTGGCATCCAGGGCGATGGTCTCCCCGGTGGAAAGGTTGCGAAGCACCGTGCGTGCCACGTCACCGGTGCCGCCAGTTAGATTGGAGGCCTTGGATTCGAAGACCACCCAGGTTCCGTTGTTGGACATCGCCGCCCGTCCACCCAACTCGCCAGGGCTGTCGCCGTTGCCTTGTTCGCCCGATGGGGTCACGCTGGCCCGAACCAATTCCTTGGTTTTTACATTCTTGATGAAGACATCCTGTGCTCCATTGGTGTCGCTCGTCACCAGGTTGGAAGCGCTGCTGGCGAAACTGA
>VEPB01000079.1 GCA_012026715.1 Methylococcaceae bacterium
CCAAGCGGGCGCCCCTCCTCTTCAGAAGTTGATAAAACTTCCGGTTCTCTCCGTGAAGCGGGGGAGAGTTTAAAGGAAATTCTCCCACTGTCCAGACATTTTTTTTGTTTTTATTGCGCCGTCGACGCCTTGCCTTATTGAGCTTGTAAATCAACAAAATAGCTTATTGGCTTGCACTCTCTCTAAAACAAGTCATGGGACATCAGTCAACATTTCCCTCCCCGTCCGCACACCGGTCATCCGCGTACGCCGCCAACAGCTCCCAAATAAACCCGTGGACACTGGAGGCGATGCCCCCCCGCCACTACCAATTCCGGCGAATCGGTGGAGAGCAATCCAGCTTTTGGTATCTCTCAAGGCACGACGGCTGCTTCAGTCAACGACCGTAAACCGTCCGGCTCCACTTCGTTGATAAAAAGGCCGTTTACACCATATCGCTGCCCTGGGCCCGTCGTAAACCGCGGGTAGAGCGACCCGGTTCCCAACGCCGTGGTATGTTCAATTTGTTCGATGAAGTGCTCGGACGAATAATTTCCGCCGAGATGCTCGAGGATGACCGCCGTCAGCCACAGCGCCCAAAAGGTATTGCCTTGGACCTGTTGGTCAACGATGGCGATCCCGGAAGCGTCAAACCAGCCGCGCATCCACTGCAACCTTCCCTGCAGCGGAGATTCGGCGCGCCAGTTCGATATCACGCGGACCGAACGACCCGACGGGAATCTCACGGGAGGCAGACGCCCCCCAAGGAGGCTGTCGGAGAAATAGACAGCTTTCGGCCGCGCCTCAACGAATTCCATCTCTCCGACGTCGTCGTTGCCGAGCCATGCAATCAGCACAACAGGCTTTTCCCGTTCGACCAGACGGCGCCAAAAACCCCGATCCGCTCTCTCGCCGAATCGCAAGGGGTGGTCCGCAAGCTCGCCCAAGTCATGGCTCCATGTCCCTCGCAGGGCGCGTGCGGCCTCGAGCCCCGATGGCTCTTCCCGAAATACCTGCACGCATTTCCCGATTGCCCGCGGCGAACCGGTTTGCAGATACGCGGCCAGCACTTCCGCTTCCAGTACGATACCTTTGGAAAAATATCGGGTGTAAAACCGCCTCTCGTGTAGGGAGGGAAGGTTGGTCTGGGGAAACAGACAAGCCACCGCGAATTGCTCACAAAAATTATCGATTGGATGCCAGCGTCCACCGCCAATTCCGCCCAAAACAGCGAATACGGCATGCTGGCGATAGTATCTGACCAACTGGCCTTCCCAGGTATCTTCCGGTCCTTGTAACTCCCAGACGTGCATCACCCAGGTAAGATCACTGCTGAACTTCTCCGGCAATAAAGGCTGGCGCGGACGCGGCTGCTTTCTAGGATTGGTGTTGCGATCCCTGACATAGGCCTCAACCACGTCAAGCATGGCTTGCCGTTGAGCCTGACTAGCCTGGGGCGTCACGATGGTGGCGAAATGGATGTTCGTACCATCAACCCCAGCCGACGAGACATGGGATAGTGTCCTCAGGTAGGCAATCAGAGCTGCCAAATCGGAATCCGTAAAGGCATACCTGGGCATCGGGGCGTCCAAGACGCGATCACTGGCACTCACTCCGTCGCGTATCGCTCGAGCCAGGGTCTCATCGCTGTAAGGTGGGCGGGTAAGCTCCCGGGTCGGCCTAGCGGCCCCCGGGAACTGAGCCATGACCGTCAGCCCGTCCTGAAACAAGGCTGTACCGGTAATAGGCGGAACCAGCTTCCCGCCTTCCAGAGAACCCAACCCGCTGCGCCGATGGCAGTTGGTACAGGCAGCCGAAGCGCCGCTTAACGCGACATCGCCGGCGATCACGCCTTGAAGCGGCTCACCGGACCCGAGCATCCCTTCAAGGTAAATCCGTCGACCCACTTCGATCTGGGATACTTGAGCGGAAACCGACGGGGCCGCTATCGCGCTGAACAGCATCGCCCAGAGCGCCAGAACCCAGGTTTCCCCTTTTTGTTTGCGGTATCCCCGCGGAATACCGATAACCCTCCCTCTCTCGCCGAAAATCAGATGGAACACGCCAGTCTTACCAACGGAGCGGTCGCCGGTCAGTCCAGCGTCATCGGATGGATCTCTCTGGCTTGGCTCCATAAGGGTTTCAAACATTCCGGATCAGGGTCCGATGACGGTGTTCCGCGTCGATGCGAAAGCATCGAGATAAACCGAACCGCTTGCAGAGTTGACCAATCCACCGACTAAACCCATTCGAATAGCATCGAGTGTATTGGAACCGGTGTTTAGCGCACTCAACGATTGTTTCAGCGATCCATCCACATAGAGCTGAAAGGATGCGGAAGCGGCGGACTGCCACGCGATCTCGACGTAATGTGCTGTGTTGTTCGTTATGTTGAACCAATTTGTAGTACTGGTTCCGCCTGCTCGCGTTACGACTCCCCGAACTTGATAGGTACTGCCGACCCGTTGAAATTGAACCTGGAAAAGAGTCGTACCAACCGAGTTCAACCCCGAAAGGAGCGTAACTTGACCACTACCTGGGTTAGCCCCATGAGGGTTGAAATAAAACCGCGCGTGATAGCTGCTCTCAAGCGCTGGAGTAAGATCCGCCACGTAACTTGGTGAAGTCCCGCTGCCCAAGGTCGCCTGCAATCCATAGCTACCGGCAGTGGTCATTTTTGCTGTTGCATTTACGCTAAGCCTTGTACCGACAACCCCACCGTTCCATGCCGAAAGATTGCTGGATTCAAAACTGTCGAAGAAGAGAGTGTTTGGAGGAGGAATGACAACGGTCGTCGAAACTGGGGATCCCCAATTTCCTGCCAGATCCCGCGCTCGCACGAACAGGGTATGACTGCCGATCGGCCACGCGGCGACATTGATCGTTGCCTTCAGATTGCTGCCCGACACCGAAACGGGGCTACCCATGCCGACGCCTGGATCGGTGCCTTCGAACCATTCCGCGCCTGCAATGGTCCCAGGCGACGGATCGGTGGCATTGGCCAAAAGAGTGATCGTCGAATTGGTCGGCGTGGCGGCGACATTCGTCACGGTTGGTCCGGTCTTGTCGATGATTAGTACCGTGCTAGCCGTTGCTCCCCAGTTGCCTGCGGCATCCCGACCACGCAGGTAGAGCGTGTGGGATCCTTCTGCCAGTTGCGCAATGGCCGTCAGCGCAATATCGGCAACGACGGACTCCGTTGGGCTATCGAACACTCCATCGGCAGCTATGGCGGCAATTCCGGCTCCATTGATCCCGACTGTGTCGACGAATACCTCGGCGGCGTTAATGTTGGACTGCAAGCCATTGCTGCTTGGGTCGGTCAGCGATGCAGACAGACGTACCGCAGGCGTGCCCACAGCAAATCCCAAGGTTCCGTTGTTGGGGTTGGGGCTAGCGGCGACCCCGCTGGCAACCGGTCCCAGCGTGTCTACGGGAGGCTGATTTCCGATATTGAGCGCCGTCCAGTCGTAAGCAGCCGCTAGATTGATTCGGCCGTACCCATAAATATCGTCCGGTCCCGGATCACCCAGATCCACGGCAGAGCTGGTCAACGCCTGCCGTTGTTGATCAGCGGTCAGGTTGGGAAAGGCGCTGAGCAAAAGAGCAAGCGCACCGGTCACATGCGGCGCCGATAAGGAGGTGCCTTCTGCGCTGTTGGTATACATGCCGAACAGCGTCGTCGTGAGGGTATAGACACCGGGAGCGACGACGGTCGGAAAGCGGCTCGCGCCGCAGGCCGATGGGCCCACGCTGCTGTAGGCGTAAAGCTGGTCGGCGTTGTCGACGGCGCCGACCGATAGCGCCTCGGGATAATTGGCCGGGCTGACGCTGCTCCCCGGCCCAGGCCCATAGTTGCCTGCCGCGAATACCGGCACGATTCCGGCCGACACCAAGGCCTGCAGGTCCGATTGAAACGCCAGATTGCAGCCGGGTGAACCGTAAGACCAGGAATTGTTGACCACGTCAGGGGCGTCGGCCGTAGCCGGATTGCCATCCGGATCGAGCAGCCACTGAAAGGCTTGATGAATACCTGTCGCGGTCGCCGTGCCGTTGTCTTTGAAAATTTTCGCCGCAATCCAGCGGGCACCGGGCGCCACTCCGATCGACGTTCCCACAGCATCGCCGCCGACCATCAGTCCCATGGTCCAAGTCCCGTGACCGCTGGCATCGTAAGGCGTCGTGTGCTGAGCGTAAGGGTCATACCAGCTGTTGGAACCGCCCCGCCACCGTCCGACCAAATCCGGATGGCTGTTGTCGACACCACTGTCCAGATTGGCGACCACCACTCCTTGGCCGGTAAAGCCGAGATTCCACACGTCGGGCGCCCCGATCGCCGTCAGATTAGGTTCCGGCGGGCCGGCAGTCGGCACGATGTCGACCGTATCCGAAGTGATGCTTTCCACGTCGCTACGCGATGCGAGTTCACGGATCACATCGGCGGAGGCCGTAACGGATAACCCGTTGAAGACCCAAAATGACTTGAAACGTGAGACACGCCCCTGTCCTTGCCGAGTCCCGAGGAGCGTCTGCATGGCGCGCTGAGAAACGTCGGCCTTGTTGCGCAGCGCGATCCCCACTTGCCTCAGCCGATCGAAGCGGAGCCTTAATCTCCGGTATGGCGCCAGATTCGCCTGATCCACGAGCCGAACGATCACTGTCATGGTTTGACCGGCCGGCAACGCGGTAAGCGCCGCGTCCAGATCGGCGGCAATCTTTCCGCCAACGGGCGCCGCGCCGGCCAGATCGGCGACAGTCAGCGCCAAGGCGAGGCCCGGCGCCAAAATGGAAAATGTTGGTTTCATCGTGACAACCTCAAAGAGTTCATTGCGCCAGGATGGGTTCCACGCGAACTTTGCCGAAGGCTACCGACACGGGAGCACCGGGTATGACGGCGCCTCGAACATTGGGATAGAAGGTGAACGGAATGGCGCCCCGCTTCATGCCCATCTGGCTGTGATGCCTGCCCATCTGGGTCGGCGAAAGGGTTAAACCGGAATTTACCGCGGTCAGAATCGGCGTATTGGATGGATCGTTCAGCAACGAAGCCGCCTTCTGCGGATCGGCGATCTGGTAGCGGAAATCGACGATGCCGCCGCCGCCAGTCACTGCGATCAGCGTGATCTTGATGCCGTAGCGAGCCTCCTGATCGGCCTGGGAAATCATGTCGCCGGCTGTGATCGGAGCCTTCGTCTCCGGAACAGACGGGCTACCGGACCAGCGGTGCCAGCCGAAATAGCCAGCGGCCGCCAGGCCGGCAATGGCCACGGCGATTCCTAATACGCTGCGGCGGACCCACGAACGACGGTGCTCGCGACCAGCCTCGAAATTACTGGAACGACGCGCCGTGCGGGCAGGGGCGGCCATAACCTCAATGGAATCTTGATAACTCATGGAAGCATCTCCTCGTTATGTGTTCAGTGCTGAAACGTACGGGACGACCAGTGCGCTGCGGAAGTTCATCATTGGGCACTCACCATAAGCGGTAACCACCCTTTGGATTGATGTGTGGCCACGCCTCAATCCGAGAAACCCGGCCCAACGACCAATTGGGTTTCCCCCAATGACGATCGAGCACTTCTTCCGATCACCGGGCTCTACTTTTCATCGATGGTCCGTCGCACGTCGCCACCTGGGGGGACGGGATAAAAACCCCGCCCCACCCTGGTATTCACCCTAATTGACCGTGATGGTTACGGTTGCGGAACTGCCTATTCCATTGAGCGTTTCCGTGTAGGTGAACTGATAGGTACCACGCTTCGACGCCGCTCTCGCATTGTTACTGCCTCCTACGCCAGTGAGCGTCACGCGATAGGCGCCATTGGTGCAGATGGTTTGACCACTAACCGCTGGCGTAGCAGCAGTTCCGAGCGAGGTTGGACAACTCAGAGCGATCGTTCCCGCACCAACGCCTGCCGTCCTTATAGGCACGGATAGGAGGTTCGCCGTACGGCCAGTCACGCCGATGGGTTGGTCATTGACGAGTACACCAGCTCCGGCGTTGGCGTCGCTAGTCTGCGTCGGGCTTCCGCTTGCCGTTATGCTACGGGCGTCGGCCACGGCTTGAGCGACATACAAGGTCACATTGCTCACCGTGCTCAGGTTTCCTGCGACGTCCTTGACCCGAACCCGAACGGTATGTGTCCCAGCCGGCAGCGCCGCCGTGCTGATGGCGGGAGACGTTCCGATAAAGGCTAGCGTCGTTGCAGGCGGGATCGCCGTTCCGTCGAGCCAGTAGTCACCTCCCACCACTGATGTCAATGCATCAGCTGCAGCAATGGTCAACGTTACGCTGCCAGTTGCGAGTCGGACCGTCGCTGGATTGGGTGTGATGCCACTGATCGTAGGCGCTGTCTTGTCGACAATCAGGTTTACCGTCGCGACCGGACCCCACGACGCCGTGCCCGTTCTGCTGCGTACCGAAACGGTGTGCGCCCCGGCGGTGAGCACATTCACCGAAGCGGCTGGAATGGCCCCGGTTATGGCGGAAATCGGAGCGCCAGGTGTCGTGATCGACATTGGAATGTGTGCGCCGGCATCGATCCAGTATTCCGCCGCCGTGATCGCGCCATTGCCCACCAGCGACGAGTTGGCTGTGGCGCTGATACTGACGTCGACCGAGCCGCTGGTGGCACTGGGGCTGATAACCAGACCGGTGGTGGCCGGACCGGGCTTGTTCACCGTCAGTGACGCCACGGTGAAGGGGCCCCAGGTTCCCGTCGCGCCGCCGGGCGAACCCTGGCCGTGCACATAGATCGTATGCGCGCCATTGGCCAGCGCAGCCAGCTGAGCTGTGCTGAGGGCTCCCGTAGCGGCTACAGAAGCAGTCGTGAATGTTCCAGTCAGCGCGGTGCCGGAACCGTTCGAGCCCGGGTTGTCGATGAAGTACTCGGCGCGAGCGACTGTCCCGGTCGTCGCGGTAATCGTCGTACTGAGACCGACCGCCGCACTTCCATCGGTGATAGCAGGCGTTAGCGTAACAGTATCCGTTGTCGGGCCGCTTCCCACAGTCAGCGTAGCGCTGCTAAATGCCCCCCATGCGGCAGGAACGGTCGTTCCGGCCGTGCGATGCCCGTGCACGTAAACCGTATGGGGACCGACGCTGAGTCCGGCCAACGCGGTGGTGGAAATCGACCCGGCCGCGCTACCAGCGGTTACCGTCATCGCTGTTCCGGTTCCACTGGTACCTTGGGTATCGATGAAAAACTCGGCCGTATCCACGGACGCTCCGGCACTTGTGGTGTTTATCGTCGCCGCAACCGCTACGGGTGCCGAGCGGTCGGTCGTGCTGGGCGTCAGCGTCACCGCTGTCGTCGTGGGATCGGTAGCGGTACTGATCGTCAGCGCGGCGCTCGCGAAGGTGCCCCAGGTGACGGCGGTGGTCGCGGTTTGCTGGCTATGCACATACACGGTGTGATTGCCGGGCGAGAGAGCAGCCAAAGTGGTCACCGGAATCGTTCCTGAAGCGGATCCGGCAATGACCGTCATCGGCGTTCCGGCACCGTTGGCGCCGGCTGCATCGATGAAGAATTCAGCGGCCGTGATGCTGGCTGTGGTGATCGCCGGATCGCTCGCCACCGATGCCGAAACCGTCACAGCCGACGTGCCATCGGTCGGATTCGGATTCAACGTCACACCCGTCGTAGAGGGATAGGTCGTCGTCGCCGCACCCACCGAGACGAAGGTCAACATGCCGCCCATGCCCGGCGCCGTGCCGTTGTGGAGGTCCAGGCGGGCGTCGTAGAGGGTGAATTTGTTGCCGTTCGTCGCGCCCGGCGGAACGGTCAGGATGGCGTCGGCCGATTCACCGGGAGCGAGGGATTCCGCCACCAGGTCGTGGGAGAACTGCGGCAGCACGCCGCCGTCCTTGGCCACGAAGTTCTGCCTTAGTCCCAGAACGGCCATGGAATGCTGCTGCACACCCGCGTTGACATAGCGGACCAGCAGCTTGTGGCCCGCCGCCGCATTGATGAGGTCGGTATTGGGATGGTATTTGCCGTTGATGAGATAGTACTTGGGCGCGTAGTTGCGCATGTCGAAACTGGCCGGATTCGCGCCGTTGTTCAACGCCGGGTCGATTTCGCTCAGCACCGCCGCCGCCTCGTCGTCATAGGCCGTGGCCGGACTGGCATAGGCCTGATTGACCGTGGCCGGTCGCACCACCAGTGCGCCGTAGAGACCCATGGCGGATTGATACTGGGTACTGGTACCTAAAGGAGAAGCTTCATACAGGTAGGTGCCGGGATTGGTGGCGGTGAAAGTGTAAGCGGCAGTTCCTCCACTGCCTGCAGCGCCAGCTGCGCCTGGCCCAGGCAAAACACCGCCTTGACCGTGGAACATCAAGGCTGTGGGCACCGTTAAGTTGTTAGTCAAATTGACGGTGACAGCATCGCCCTGATTGACGATCAGCACCGGGCCACCGGGTTGGTTCAGTGTCCCCGACGAAGTGTCGGTATAACCCCAGATCGTTACATTGGTCGTAGTTGTCGCGGTGATGGGTAGGGCCGCGACGGCAGATTTTGCATAGAGGCTACAGGTCTTGGCTGTCGCAGATGTTGCTGTACACGCCGTAGACGTGAGGGTCCCCGCTCCGGCCCCGCCGGCGCCGAAGCCGGCCAGCGCCACCAGCGCCGCGGCTACCCAGTGCCGCGGGCGCAGATCGGATGTGTTGGTATAGGTTTTCATGTTCGAGTCCTCAGGTGTGCATGCCTATCAATAGGTGCAGGTCAGGATGCCGTTGAGCCCTTGAGCGGCCAGCGGCGGGTCGACGCGCATGTAGGTAGCGGGTCCGGACATCGTCAGGCCCCACGAATTCAGCTGAAACAGCGAATGGTTGTGGGAGATGATGAAGAACTCGCCGCACTGGTTGACCGTCGTGATCCCTGGCGGCAAGGTTCCCTGCTGGCCGAGGTAGGGGCTGCCACTGTAGAAGTCGAGATAGCTGAGGTTGGCCGGGTCCGGCAGCGCCATCGGCACCGGGTTGCTGGCGGAGTAGTTTTCCGCGTCGTACCACTTGAAGATCACGTCCCAGGTCTGGCCCGGACCGACATTGACCACGAACTTCTCGAAGGACAAATCCTGTCCGCCCGGTCCAGCCAGCGGCCGGCCATCGCGACCGATCACCAGACCATTGTTGCCATGCGGATGAAACGGGTAGTCCAGTGAACCCACGTTCAGGTAGCGGATGGCACCGGGATACGGGTGCGAGGCATCGACGGGATGAACCCGCGCCAAGGCTCCATAGGGTTGATTGGGCAGCCAGCTCGCAGCATTGTCGGCGATGGCGTCCGGGAAGCCACGGCCGTTCAGCTGCCAGTAGCGCGGCCGGTACTGGGTGATGTCATAGAAGCTGTAGACACCGCTTTCTTCGGCCTGATGCTGATAGGGGTCGATCTCCGACAGCAGCACCATGAACTCCTCATTCCAAGGTGTGGCAGTCCCCGAATTGGCTGTTGTGGTGAAGCGGCTGTCCGACCGGTCGAACAGGTAGTCAGCACCCAGCGTCGGCCGTACGATCAAGGCACCGTGCAAGCCCATGCGCACCTGTTTTTCCGGATTGGTGCCGGATTCGTAGATGTAGGTGCCCGGCTTGGAGGCGGTGAAGGTGTAGGAAACGGTTCCGTTTGGTACCGCTGAATTGGTGAGCGACGTGATCGTCGTCCCAGTGATCTCCGGCTGCACCGGCTGTCCGCCGACCGTCACGTTCTCCTGGCCGGGGAACATGATGGAAGCAGGTTCCGCCAACTTGTTGTGCAGCACGATGGTGACGGTGTCGCCCTCGTTCACGCACAGCACTGGACCCGGAGTCTGAAACGGCTGCCCGGTCAGCGCGTAGCTCCACATGAAGATGCTGTTGCCGTCGGGCATGGGGATGTTGCCAATGGCGGTATCCAGGTTGAAGGTCGGGTTGGGCCCGCCGGATGTGCAGGCGACGCCCACCTTGGGGAGTGCCGCCCAGGCCTGACTGGCGCCGCACAGCAGGCCGATGGCAGCTGCGAGGGTCGGCCATGCGGAGGTTTTCCGCTGGAAGTTTTCTTGTGTGTTCATTGTTGACTCCGTCGTTCGAATAGCCACGGCCGTTAAGCGACAGTTGTGTCTTGCGACGTTTGATTCGGGACCTGCTGCGCGGCGTTGGTGCCGGGCGGGTAAACCCGAATCTCGGTGCGCTGGCCGCCAAACCCGCCCGCCAGGTTGTTGGCGTGCTCGAAGTTGCGGTTGTAGAGCACGAAGGTGGTCACCGAAGTCACGTTGGGTGCGGTGAAGATGGCGTCGATGCTTTCCCCTGCCCCGAACTGCAGCGTGCTGGTCTCGTAGCTGGTATCGGTGCCATCACGTCCCCGCATCGGCGTCGCATCCTTGCCGACCACGCGCACCCGTCCGCCTTCCAGCGTCATCGCCGCTTCGCGGAATCCGAGATTGACCAGTCGCAACAACACCCGTTCGCCGGCGTTGCATTCCACCAAGGACGACAGAGGTTGGTATTGCAGGTTACCCGTATTGGGAAGGTCGCCATTCGCATCGATGTTGTAATCGACAGCATGGGTCGAAGTGCTGATTTTGTACGGACTGTTAGGAGCCAGCGTGTCGGGATAGGTACGCCCGTTGATCAACCCGAAGTCGGCGCGGTAGTCGGTCCAGTCGGGCAGTTGGATGTGGGCGTCGTCCCAGTGCGCTTCCGCCCACACCTCGGTGAGCAGCAGGGCGAACTCGCGGTCGTAGCCAGTCGAGCCGTTGCCGTCGTTGTACGCGTACTTGCCGCTCGGGTAGAGCGCCATGTTGCCGTTCTGCTTCGGACGCACGAACACCAACCCCGTCATGCCCATGTGCACGTGCTCCACGTCTTCGACGTGGCAGTGGTACATGTAGGTGCCGGGATCGCGCGGCCGGAAGATGTAGCGGAACCATTTGCCCCCCGGCGGAACGCCGATTGATCCGGTCGGCTCGCCGTCGAACAACGGAATGACATTTCGGAAGCCGTGCCAGTGGATGGTGTGGGAGTCGAACAGATCCGGCCGCTGCTGCATGCCCAGATTGGTCAGATCCATCTTGAAGTCTTTCGGATTGGTGACCGGATCGTATTCGTCCAGCCAGAACAGCGGCGCGCTGGCCTGAGCTTTCATCTTCTGCTTGTTGATCAAGGTTGCGGAATTGGTGAGATCTTTTGAATGCCGGGTGATGTTGCGAAAGCCGAAGATGTAGGTCGTGAACGGCGGTGGCGCCGCCGAGTCGGGATGGTAGAAGCCGATGGCGGGGCTGGTTGGCAGCGAGATCCAGCCGTCGGTGCCGGCCCAGAACAGGTCAGCGTCAGTGGGAAAGGGACTGGCGGCTGCCAGCGCCTCGCTGACCGGGAGAATCCGGCGCAAGGGAGTGGGGACCAAACCCGATGCGGCCGCGAACGCCGCGCCGCCGCCTGCCAGTTTCAGGAACCGGCGCCGGCTGAAACCGTTAGAGTCATCTTTGTTATTCATTGCATAATCTCCGAATGATGCTGTGGGAGGCTGGGTCGACGCCTTGCGCGTCGACCCGCCGCGATCCGGACAGGCTGAGTTGCGGCCGATCCGCAACCCAACCGTTTCCTCGGCTAGGGCAAGGTGCCGCCGGCGAAGTTGTCGACGCGGGCGTTAGCCACAATCAAGCTGGCAGGTATCTGCAGGCCGATCCGCCCAGATCCGGTCGTCCAACTGTTGCCGCCCGATGTCGGTAGCGTCACCGATCCAATCCACGTGGAGTTTTTCCAGACATTGACGACGCCACCGGCATCGGCAACGGCAGTCAGGGTGTCCCCATTTGCAAACGACGTTGCGATGGTGCCGCGTTGCGTCGTTGTGGCCCCAACCGTCGTGCTAACTACCACCTGGCTGGTTAAACCTAAGTACCCGACGGTGATGTAGTTAGCCGGTGCCGTTGCGGTTCCGCCATTTGCCTTAAGGATGACAGCAGTCGGAGAAGCGATGCCCAATGGTGCAGCACTGAAAGTAAAGGCAGCTCCCTGCTTGTTCCCGAACGTCGCCGCGTTCCAGAATGCGCTGCCACCCACCAGATTAGGGGTGCCAGCCTGATTGCTGAATATTCGGACGGCTGCGTTGCCTCCAGTAGTGGTCTGACTCCAGTTCGTTCCGAGGGTATTTGCATTCGCCCGGTTGAAGTTGTCGAGAACACTCAGCGTCGGTAATGGGACGACGATTGCGTCCGAATCCGTCGCGGAGTTGTTGCCGGTGCTTGGATCAGTAATACCCCCCGTCGCTGCCACCGTGGCTGTGTTGGCAACCGTAGTAGCTGTCGGATTGGCAACCACCGTCGCGTTCACAGCGAATGTCACATTGGTTCCGACGGAGAGCGCTACCGGACCGCTGATGTTTCCAGTTCCCGAGGCAGCCGGGCAGGTGGCGCCGGTAACGGCAGTGCATGTCCAGCTTGCCCCGGTAAATTGCGTGGGCATGGTATCGGCCACCGTCGCGCTGGCCGAACTCGGTCCAGCGTTGGAGACCACGATGGTGTAGGTCACCGCCTGGCCCGGGCTGACGCTTGTTACGCCATCGGTTTTGCTGATCGACAGATCCGCAAGAATCGGTGCTGCCACATACTCATCGGCACCGATGTCCGGATTCCCCGTCCGGGTTTGGTTGTCGATGTCGAACGTTGGTGCCCCAGTCGGGTTTCCTCCGTTAATCCCGTTTGCCGTCGGCAACAGGTGGTAATCGCCGAGGATGCTGGGAGCCACGTCCTGCGTGACCATGATGGCGCCGAGCAGGGCCGGGTTGTTACGCCAGGGTTGGAAGGTCAATACCGTGTCGAACGGGGTCACGACGCCTGGATTGGAACCGACCCACGAATTCGTCGGGGTGATGGTTCCGCTTCCATCGGCAAATCCGTAATCCCAGATGTTAACGGGAGTGGCATCACCCGGCAGGCCGATGCCGGTGACCGTGGGACCCGCTCGAGTGCCTGCCCGGTTGTCCCAGAACGAGGTGTTCCTCACCACGGGAGGCGTGACGGCCGCTACACCCGTGTTGGTCAACTGCACACTGTTCGCCGCCGTTGAAAGTCCAGCCGGGGCAGGTTGTCCCGTACTGGTCACCGCGGTGGCCGTCGTGATGTTCTTCATCACCGTGTTGTTGATGAAGTTCACCGCAGGCGCGTCATCCAGCGCCACGCCGCCACCCTCGTGGGTGGAGACGTTGTTCACGATCATGTTGTTGTAAACATTCATCGTGAAGTTGCCGGCCATCAGGAAGCGGATGCCGCCACCGTCGTCATTGGCCTGGTTGGACTGGATGAGGTTGTTGTGGATGTCCACCGGCCCGGTGCCCTGGGGACCGTTGGGTGTGCCGTAGTCGGCGTTCGGGTCGACCGGCAGTGCGCCCGCGATCATGATGCCGCCGCCTTCATCGTAGGAACGATTGAAGTAGATACGGTTGTCATGGATTTGGCCCACACCGGTCGTATTGCGCCCGTACTGGCTGATGCCGCCGCCATATTCGGCGGAGAAGTTGCCGCAAATATCGTTGTTGCGCACCTCGTAGTTGTCGGAACCGGCGAAGAGGCCGATACCGCCCGCCAGATTGGTGCCGCCATTGGCGACGATCCGGTTGTTGGCGATCAGCACGTTGTCGTTGTGCTGGTTGGTTCCTTCGTTCGGATCGTTGCCAGTGAGGTTGGGCGTGCCGATGCGGATGGTGCCGTAGGAGCCACCATTGTTCTGCACCACGTTGTTGGTGATCTGCAGATAGTGGGTGTAGGCATTGGCAAAAATGGCTCCGCCTTGGGTGACCACGCCTGGAGGAAGACCGGTGGGTCCGCCGCCGATCTGGTTGATGTTGGCCGGGAAGCCCTGCTGGTTGCCGCCGCGCAGGTCGAAGCCGTCGATGGCTGCCCGATAGGACGAGCCGAACGCGGTGGTCGTGCGAGCAAACCAGGTGACGTCGGCGCCTTCGTAGATGGACTGCGTGCCGACCCAGCCAATGGCTTGCAAGGCAGCGATCTTGGTCTGCCAATCGTTAAAGATTTGGCTATCGCCGACGAAACCGCCGCCGTCGATGATGGAACCCGGCACCCAGGTTGCACCCTGGAAGCCGCCCGGCCCGACGCCTTGGAGCTTGATCGGTTTTGAAACGATCAGGTTCTCGTAATACGCGCCGAATGGGTTGATGCGGGCGCCTTGCGGTTCGCCAGGGTACACAACGATCAGTCGATTCCCTGAGTTAGGAATTTCAGCTGCATCGATTGCGGCTTGAATGGTGGGATAGGTTCGCCCTGGCCCGACCCGGTAGATCGTGGGGTTGTAGCCAGAAGCTCCGCTTCCTCCAGTAACGTGGAACGTGATTCCATTGATGGTGCTTAACCCATTGCCAGCTCGGATGCTGAGCTGTTGCGGCCCCCGCGGCGTGGAGTTGGGTACCGTGAACGTGATCTGAGTGTCGTTCCACGTGGCGTAGTTAGTCGAATTGACCCCGCCAACGGAAACCACACCAGAGCCACGGCTGTTACCGAAGCCAAGACCACTAATCGTTACGGAAGTACCGCGCGGACCGTCGACGGTATTCAATGCAAACAACTGCGGTCGCGTCGGTTCCACCGGACATTGCACCGGCTGCGTAGTCTGACCTCCAGGAAGCTGAACGGTTACGCCCACTTGAGTCGGCGCAAGGTCGGCGGGCACCAGCAGGCCGGGAAAGGTCTCGAACTCGGCTGCGATGGTGCGGAACTGCGGGTTGTAGTTGGGGTTCAGCCGACCCTGCGCACCCGGATCGTTGCCGACGAAGCGGTACAGGTTGGCGCAGACGCCGGAAGGCGTCGGGCAACTGATGCGATTGGTCGAGGGCAACAGCACGTCGAACAGCCCGTTGTAGTCCGACTCGGTGGTATAGACCAGCTTGTTGGCCCAGTCGTATATGCCCACCGGCGCGAACGGTACGCCGGCTTTCTCGCCCAAATCCAGCGATTTGACGTTACTGGAAAAGTTGAGGTCGTCGACGATCAGCCCCCAATGCCGGCCCGGCAGGGGGACGTCGGTGAAGTAGTTGAAGTTGGGCGCAATGGAAACGCCGTTGGCCACATTGATCAGTTTGACGTTGCACAGCGGCTTGGCCTGGCCTTCATAGGGGCTGCCGTTGAGGCCGCCCGGATCGGCCAGGGTGGGGTTTTCGACAGGAACCGATGGAAGTACCGGCACAGTGACACCTGCCGGCAAGGAAGCTGCGTTGGTTGGAGCCGCCCAGCCATCGGTACCCGAATCCTTGACATCCACGATATGCAGCGGACCCGCGCAAGCCGGCGGCGGCGCCGCGGGCACGAAGACATCGCCGTTGGCGATATTGATGTCCTCTTCCTTGGTGACCTGATACATCGGGCGGCCCAAGGCGTCATTGGGAACTTCCACTTCCACCAGGTAGTCGCGACCACCGGGGATGGGTTGCATGGAGGTGCCAGTCGAGCAACTGCCATTGGCCGGATTGAATGTTCCCCAGGTGACGGTCGTTCCGGACAGGCTGTAGCAGGCCTCGCCGAATCCGTAGTTGCCGTTGACCGAAGCGCCGAAACTGCCATCGGCGGCGTTGGGTCCGAATTGCATGCCCATCAGCGGGCCTTCGAGACAGTCGGCGCCTGAGGTGGTCGGTAGCACAAATTCAGTGCCGGTCACGCTGTGGGTCAGTACATTGGTGTCCCCGCCACGGGCCTTACATCCGGAAGGATCGGTCAGGTTGGTCGGCCGTTCCCAGGTTTCGGTGATGTACTGATTCAGTAAAGGCCCTTTTTTGTAGGAGCCGTCCGCATTCAATTGATAACGCAGTGCTCCCGTGGAACAGATTTGGGTAGTCGGGTCGGTGCACAGCAGCGGCGCGTAAAGGTTGACCGTCAAGTCCGGTATGCCCGGCTGCCAGATTTCGGTAACGGCATAGCGCGGGTCGAGTTCGTTGCGGGTGGTATCGTAGGTTACGGTGCCGACGATGCCGCCATTGCGCGGATCGACGCAGCCGGTGTAGCTGCCGGCCGGACTGCAGGACGATCCGGCGCCGTCATAGGCATGCAGACCCCAGTCCAGGGTTCCGCCCAGGCCGATGATGGGGAGGACATTCACGTCCACCCCGCTGCCGATCACCGTCGTCGGTGCCGGCTGGTTATCGGCCTGATAGGTGACGCCGGTGGTGTAAAACTGCGGGGTGTACATTTCCTCCACCAGCCACTGAGTCATCGGGTAGGCGTTGACCATCTCGTAGTAGCCGGGCTCGCCGGTGACCGGGTGGTTATGGGTCCTTTCACCGGTCGCACCACGGTCCATGACCGAGTTTTCGCGCTTCTTCATGGTCAGGACCATGTTGTTCAAGCCCGTCTCACCCGGGTCCTTTTTCCCGTTTCGATTCACGTCGTTGAATACGAAGCCGGAAATCTTGGTCCACCAGCCACTGAGAGGCAGGGTTCCCATGTCCACCGTGGAATCCGTGGGCAACACGGTGACGTTGACGAGGTCGAGAATCTGATTCTGCGGTTCGTCCCACCAGGTCAGCGTGTAGGTGCCGGCAGGAACGCCGGGAATGGAGAAGGTGCCGTCAGCGTTGCCCTGTCCAACCCAAATGGCCTGATCGCCATTGTTGACGTCGTTCAGAGACAGCCATGGCCGTTCGATGGGGCCGTCATCCCAGGCTCCCGCCAAACCGCCCCAGATGGAACCGTTGGGGACGAAACCGCCCTGAGCCGGCACATAGACCCGGATGTGCCGGACCGAACCGGTGATGTTGGCGCCGCTGCCCAGTACGGCGGTCGGAGTGGGCTTGACGAAGCCGAAGAAGGTGGCCGGGAACGGCTCGCCTCCGACGACGAATTCGGTATCCAGCCCAGTCGCGCCTTCCATCACCCAGGCATCCCAGTCGTGGTTGCCTTCCAGCGTCGTGGTCTGCACCCAATCGCTGCCCAATGGCGGCGTGGCCGACAGGGCATAGCGGTTGGGCCCGACGTTGGGAATCTTGAGTTTGCCTTCGATAACGGCACCTGCCGGAATGGGCTTTCCTTCGACCGTATTGGCGATGCCAGTGGTGTCTATTGGGCAGCGGCCGTCAGCATCGGCCGGTGCTACCGTACCAATGTCTTGGCCTCCGCTGACGACATAGCATTTGCTGACACACTGGCCACCCGTGCCGGCCACATAGTTGCCGCTACTGTCGTATTCGGCGCAAAGCGGATTGCCGAAGACGTCGGTGGTGACTGGGCCTAGGTAGTCGTTGATCTGTCCGAGCCAACCGGCGAGTCCACGCTCGGCGGGTACGTCTGGCGCGCTGTTGGTGGGGACGTTGTCTTCGAAGATTTCGGCCTGAATGGTCGCGGCCGGCAGGGGGTTCGTGCTGGTGTTTACCAGTTCGACTTCCAGATCGGGCGGCGTGCCACTGGCGGGCACGGTAAAGTGGGTGCCGTCAAGCTTGTAGAAGTAATGGGTGCTTGGGTCACCGGCTGTGCCATAACCGTCGGCCTGGATCGAAATCAGGTAGCGGCCGGGTGGCATGCTCGTTATCTCGGTCAGGGGCGAAGTGACGCTGTCGCCCTGAGTGTAAATGGGGGCGAACGAACCCTTTTGCACGCCGGCGACAGAGGTCCAGTTGCAAGTTCCTGGATAACCGGAATCCGTTACCGAACAACCCGACCCAGGCTCGGCGTTGCGCTGCTCTGTCGTACCCGTGTTGTCGACGTTGATGATGTACTTGTAATGGGGTGTGACCGCATTGGTTGGGCTCATCTGATCGCGCAACGTCAGGGATAGGGCCCCGGCCTGCTGGGACATTGCCCCCGTTAGGGCAGCAATCCCAAGTAGACATAAGCGGGAAACATGCCTGAAACCCTCGCTGGAGCTTGTTGTTCGTGTTCGAAATTTCCCAATCATTTTGGAATTCCTCATGGTGGGTGAATCTGGTTGTTTTTCGGTCGATCGCTCTCTATTTGGAAAAGCAGGGCAAAAAGCTCCGAACGCGCGCGCGCCGAAGGAGTGCTGTCCTGACTAGGGTCTTCCGTGGAGATGAAGGTCGTCCGCCACCCGAACCGTCGGCTTCCATGAGACGGTTTGGTGACTGAACTTTCGAGAGGCAAAGAAATCGTGGACTTTATGGGGCCAATTGACTGTGCAGCCAGTCAAGAACGCCATAGCTATGGTGCTCGGATCGGGCAACGGTCCGCGACACAAAATGCCAACCATTCCTAGTGACGCAGAACACATGCCAGAGCTTTGTCAAGACTCGATGGCACTTAACGACCTCACCAAACACGCGAACGATTCGCAAATGAAATCAAGAGCATGAGTTGACGACGCCGAGAAATTGGTATAGGGGATTATGGAAGAAATTTGTCTCAAAAAATATATTGATATTCAATCTTGTAAAGCAGTCTTTACAAATTTATCAAATTTTCGAATCTACCGATTGAACCAAAGCGCTTTAATCTGGAATTAACGTAACGTGTGATTTACACCTCACCTGAAGAAGTGTCTCGCCGTTTTCTTCGCAGCAGAAAGAACCCAACTAGCCACAATTCAACAATTTGAAATCCCAAGGATTTAGGGATCGTTCGGGTCACAAGAACACCGCCCGTTCTTGTGTAAAATTTTCTGACACTTACTGGCACAACTCTCCAGGCCGATACCTTCTGGACCCTATTGCCGGTAACGGATGCGCTCAAGCATCTGGCCGGTAATTTCAGCCCGGCCTATCCGGTGGAGCGGAGCGAGGACATGACGGAAGGCATGGGCGGCGCGGCCTTGTCGCCGCGGCGCAGTCTCGGGCGCGGCCAGCTGTTCGCCGCCAAGCCTACACGCATGTTTCGCTTCGACATCGATGGACAAGCCATTCCGGCAAGCGACTGGATTAGCCCTTAGCCGAAGCAATTCGTTGAAGATTCGGCGGTGATGGTTAGCTGGAAATGTTCCAGCCGCCCGGCCCATCCCCCAAGCAAGAGTGCCGAAAAAGATTCAGAGAAGACCCCGCGTTTGACTTGGGGCCTATTAAAACGACCTGTCGTCATCCAGCTAGAAAAACCTCCAGCAACCCGGGTACGACTGCTCCCGAACATCTGGAGCGCCGCCTGGTGCTGGTGTATCGTCCAGCCATTGCACCCGCTACCGGAGCCCCCACTTGGACCCTGCAGCCACCCCACCCCTGCTGCCCCTGCTGTTGGATTTCCTGCTCACCGTGCTGATGAGTTTCCTGCTGGGGCTGGGGCTTCGGGAGTACTACCTGTTCAGCGGCAAGGGACAGTTCTTCGGCTCCACCCGCACCTGCACCCTGATCGGTATCCTCGGTTTCGTGCTGTTCCGGGCAGGGGCAGGCGGGCTCCTGTATTTCGGCGGGATGCTGGTGCTGGGTCTGCTGCTGGCGCTTTACTACCAGTCCAAGCTGGTCCACCAGCAAGTGGGGATGATCGGCATCCTGATGGCGCTGCTGAGCTATCTGGTGGGTCCCATCGCGCTGGAACTGCCGGACTGGTTTCTGATCCTGTACGTCATCACCGCGCTGTTCGTGCTGAACGCCAAGGAGAAGATCCACCTGCTGACGGAGAAGCTGGCGCGCGAAGAGATCATCACCCTGGCGCGGTTTCTGGTGCTTTCAGGGGTGATCCTGCCGCTGACTCCGAAAGAACCCATCGCCGATTTCGTGCCGGTTTCCATGCACCAAACCTGGATGGCGGTGGTGGTGATCAGCGGCATCTCGTACCTGGGTTATCTGATCCAGACCTATCTGTTGAAAGGCGAAGGCATGTTGCTGACCGGCGCGATCGGCGGCATCTATTCCAGCACCGCCGCCACCGTGGTGGTGGCGCGCCATTCGAGCCAGCTCGCGACCGCCTCGCCGCAGCCGGCCGCCGCCATCATCCTGGCGACGGCGCTGATGTATCCGCGGCTGTTGGTGGTGGTGGCGATCTTCAACCCGCCCTTGAGCCTGCACCTGGCCCCCTGTTTCCTGGCGCTGGCGGCCATCGCCGCCGGCTGGGCCTTCCTCGTCAACCGCGACCATGGCGGCAATGGCCAGGGAACCGTCGCGGCACCGCCCAATCCGCTGGAACTGAGCTCGGCGTTGCTGTTCGCCGCGCTGTTCGTGGCCCTCAGCGCCGCCAACCAGTACATCCTGCGGGAATACGCCCACACCGGCCTGCAATGGATGTCCTTCCTGGCCGGACTGGCCGATATCGACCCCTTCGTGATGTCGCTGCTGCAAGGCAACTTCTCCGCGCCGTCGTTGCTGATCGGCAAGGCCATCGTCATTGCCGCCGGCAGCAACAATCTACTGAAAGCCTGTTACGCCGCCTTCCTCGGCGAGCACCGCACCGGCCGACTGGCAGGCACGGCGCTCACCGTACTGGGCGCGCTCACCTTGAGCTGGGGGATTTGGGCAGACTGACCGG